>NZ_JBEXNQ010000020.1:8744-38766 GCF_040611155.1 Streptomyces sp. NPDC002994 | reverse complement strand
TACGCGTTCATCCGGCCCGGCGGACTGGCCCAGGACCTGCCCCCGGGCGCGATGGACCAGCTGCGCGAGCTTGTGAAGACCATGAAGAAGAACCTGCCGGAGTACGACAAGCTCGCCACCGGCAACCCGATCTTCAAGGCCCGCATGCAGGACGTCGGCTACCTCGATCTCACCGGCTGCATGGCGCTCGGCGCGACCGGCCCGATCCTGCGCTCGGCCGGGCTGCCGCACGACCTGCGCAAGAGCGACCCCTACTGCGGTTACGAGACGTACAACTTTGACGTACCGACCGCCGACACCTGCGACGCCTACGGCCGCTTCCTGATCCGGCTCGAAGAGATGCGGCAGTCGCTGCGCATCGTGGAGCAGTGCCTGGACCGGCTCAGGGAGCCGGGCCCCGTGATGGTCGCCGACAAGAAGATCGCCTGGCCCGCGCAGCTCGCGCTCGGACCCGACGGCCTCGGCAACTCGCTCGACCACATCAAGAAGATCATGGGCACCTCCATGGAGGCCCTGATCCACCACTTCAAGCTGGTGACCGAGGGCTTCCGGGTGCCGGCCGGGCAGGCGTACACGGCGATCGAGTCACCCAAGGGAGAGCTCGGTGTGCACGTGGTCTCCGACGGCGGCACCCGCCCCTACCGGGTCCACTTCCGCGACCCGTCCTTCACCAACCTGCAGGCCATGGCGGCGATGTGCGAGGGCGGCATGTTCGCCGACGTCATCGTCGCTGTCGCGTCCATCGACCCCGTGATGGGAGGCGTCGACCGGTGACTGCCACACCAGCAAATCAAGAGGTGAGTTTGGGGATGCCGCAGCTCCCCGCTCCCGACTACCCGGCCGACGTACGCGCCCGGCTCGACGCGGACGCGAAGGAGGTGGTCGCCCGCTACCCCGACAGCCGGTCCGCGCTGCTGCCGCTGCTGCACCTCGTGCAGTCGCAGGAGGGCCATGTCACCCGCACCGGCGTCCGGTTCTGCGCGGAAACGCTTGGCCTGACCACCGCCGAGGTCACCGCGGTGTCGACGTTCTACTCGATGTACCGGCGGAAGCCCTCCGGTGACTACCAGGTGGGCGTCTGCACCAACACGCTGTGCGCCGTGATGGGCGGCGACGCCATCTTCGACGAGTTGAAGCAGCACCTCGGTGTCGGCAACAACGAGACGACCGAGGACGGCAAGGTCACCCTCGAACACATCGAGTGCAACGCGGCCTGCGACTTCGCGCCCGTGGTGATGGTCAACTGGGAGTTCTTCGACGACCAGACGCCCGAATCCGCCAAGCGCCTCGTCGACGACCTGCGGGCCGGGCGGCCCGTCCAGCCCACCCGCGGCGCGCCCCTGTGCACGTACAAGGAGACAGCCCGCATTCTGGCCGGCTTCCCCGACGAGCGCCCCGGCGCCGTCGAGGCGACCGGTGGCGCCGGACCCGCCTCGCTCATCGGCCTCAAGCTCGCCAAGGGCGAGGCCCCGCAGCACCGCGTGGTCCACCCGCGCGGGGAGGCCCAGCAGGACAGGGGCGGGCACGACCGGCCGCCGCACGATCCTTCGCCGTCCGAGCACCTCAGCTCGCACGACGCTCCGCAGCAGACCTCGGCGTCCGACCCCGCGAACCCGGCCGGACCGGAAACCGAGGAGGGGGAGTGATGACCTTGGCAGCCGAGATCAACGAGACCAGCCCCGAAAAGCTGCTCTCACCCGTCCTGTCGGCGTTCTGGGACGAGCCCGAGTCCTGGACCCTGGCCACCTACCGGCGGCACGAGGGGTACGAAGGCCTGCGCAAGGCCCTCGCCATGTCGCCGGACGACCTCATCGCGTACGTCAAGGACTCCGGTCTGCGCGGGCGCGGCGGCGCCGGCTTCCCCACCGGCATGAAGTGGCAGTTCATCCCGCAGGGCGATGGCAAGCCGCACTATCTAGTTGTCAACGCCGACGAATCGGAGCCCGGGACCTGCAAGGACATCCCGCTCCTCTTCGCGAACCCGCATTCCCTCATCGAGGGCATCGTGATCGCCTGTTACGCGATCCGGTCGAATCACGCCTTCATCTACCTGCGCGGCGAAGTGGTCCCCGTACTGCGCAGGCTGCACGAGGCCGTACGAGAGGCATACGCGGCGGGCTTCCTCGGCGAGAACATCCTCGGCAGCGGTCTCGACCTCGAACTCACCGTGCACGCGGGTGCGGGCGCGTACATCTGCGGTGAAGAGACCGCGCTGCTCGACTCGCTCGAAGGCCGGCGCGGCCAGCCCCGGCTCCGTCCCCCCTTCCCTGCCGTCGCGGGTCTTTACGCGTGTCCGACTGTTGTTAACAACGTCGAGTCCATCGCGTCCGTTCCCGCGATCCTCAACAAGGGCAAGGACTGGTTCCGTTCGATGGGCAGCGAGAAGTCCCCGGGCTTCACGCTGTACTCGTTGAGCGGCCACGTCACCAGCCCCGGCCAGTACGAGGCCCCGCTCGGCATCACGCTGCGCCAGCTGCTCGACATGAGCGGCGGCATCCGCGCCGGACACCGGCTGAAGTTCTGGACGCCGGGCGGCTCTTCGACCCCGATGTTCACCGACGAGCACCTCGACGTCCCGCTGGACTACGAGGGTGTCGGCGCCGCCGGTTCGATGCTCGGCACCAAGGCGCTCCAGTGCTTCGACGAGACGACCTGCGTCGTGCGGGCCGTGACCCGCTGGACCGAGTTCTACGCCCACGAGTCCTGCGGCAAGTGCACCCCCTGCCGCGAAGGGACGTACTGGCTCGTGCAGCTCCTGCGCGACATCGAGGCCGGTAAGGGCCACATGAGCGACCTCGACAAGCTGAACGACATCGCCGACAACATCAACGGCAAGTCGTTCTGCGCGCTCGGCGACGGCGCCGCGTCCCCGATCTTCTCCTCGCTCAAGTACTTCCGCGCGGAGTACGAGCAGCACATCACCGGCAAGGGCTGCCCCTTCGATCCGGCCAAGTCGACCGTATGGGCCGACAAGCCCGCCCACCCCACGGAGGTGAACGCATGACCGTCACGACAAGTGCTCCCTCCGGAGGCGGCGAGGCGGCGGTTCCGCCGCCCGAGGATCTGGTCTCCCTCACGATCGACGGCATCGAGATCTCCGTCCCCAAGGGGACGTTGGTCATCCGGGCCGCCGAGCTGCTCGGCATCGAGATCCCGCGCTTCTGCGACCACCCGCTCCTCGACCCGGCCGGCGCCTGCCGACAGTGCATCGTCGAGGTCGAGGGCCAGCGCAAGCCCATGGCGTCGTGCACGATCACCTGCACCGACGGCATGGTCGTCAAGTCCCAGCTCACCTCGCCGGTCGCCGAGAAGGCCCAGCGCGGTGTGATGGAGCTGCTGCTGATCAACCACCCGCTGGACTGCCCGGTCTGCGACAAGGGCGGCGAGTGCCCGCTGCAGAACCAGGCCATGTCGCACGGCGACGCGGAGTCCCGCTTCGACGGCAAGAAGCGGACGTTCGAGAAGCCGGTCCCGCTCTCCTCCCAGGTGCTGCTCGACCGCGAGCGGTGCGTGCTGTGCGCGCGCTGCACCCGCTTCTCCAACCAGGTCGCGGGCGACCCGATGATCGAGCTGCTGGAGCGCGGTGCGCTCCAGCAGGTCGGTACGGGCGAAGGTGACCCCTTCGAGTCGTACTTCTCCGGGAACACCATCCAGATCTGCCCGGTGGGCGCGCTGACTTCGGCGGCGTACCGCTTCCGGGCCCGCCCCTTCGACCTCGTGTCCTCGCCGTCCGTCTGTGAGCACTGCGCGGGCGGCTGCGCGACCCGCACCGACCACCGGCGCGGCAAGGTCATGCGGCGCATGGCGGCCGAGGACCCCGAGGTCAACGAGGAGTGGATCTGCGACAAGGGCCGCTTCGGTTTCCGTTACGCGCAGCGTCCTGACCGGCTCACCACTCCGCTCGTACGCAACGAGGCGGGCGTACTGGAGCCGGCGAGCTGGCCCGAGGCGCTGGAAGTGGCGGCCAGGGGGCTCTCGGCGGCGCGTGGGCGGGCCGGTGTCCTGACCGGCGGCCGGCTCACCGTCGAAGACGCTTACGCGTACGCCAAGTTCGCCCGTATCGCACTGGACACGAACGACATCGACTTCCGCGCGCGCGTGCACAGCAGCGAGGAGGCCGACTTCCTGGCCTCCCGCGTCGCGGGGCGCGGACGTGATCTCGACGGTACGGGCGTGACATACACGGCGCTGGAGAAGGCGCCCGCCGTACTGCTGGTCGGCATCGAGTCCGAGGAGGAGGCGCCCGGCGTCTTCCTGCGGCTGCGCAAGGCCCACCGCAAGCACGGCCAGCGCACGTTCGCCGTCGCGACGCACGGCACCCGCGGGCTGACGAAGGCGGGCGGCACGCTGCTTCCCGCCGCACCCGGCACCGAACCCGAGTGGCTCGACGCCATCGCGGACCGCACCGAGCTCGGCGCCGACGGGAACGCCGCCACCGAAGCGCTGCGTGCGGCAGGTGCTGTCATCGTCGTCGGCGAGCGGCTGGCCGCCGTGCCGGGCGCGTACACCGCGGCCGTACGGGCCGCCACCGCGACCGGTGCGTCCCTGGTGTGGATCCCGCGCCGGGCCGGTGAGCGCGGCGCCGTCGAGGCCGGCGCGCTGCCTTCGCTGCTGCCCGGCGGCCGCCCGGCGACCGACCCGCGCGCGCGGGACGAGGTCGCGGCGGTCTGGGGCGTGGCCGAACTGCCGCTCCGTTACGGGCGCGACACCGGCCAGATCATCGAGGCCGCGGCCACCGGTGAACTGGCCGCGCTGCTCGTCGGCGGCGTCGAGGTCGCGGACCTTCCCGACCCGGTACGCGCGCGTGAAGCCCTCGATCAGGCCGGTTTCATCGTCTCCCTGGAACTCCGTCCCAGCGAGGTGACGGACCGGGCGGACGTCGTCCTTCCGGTCGCCGCGGTCGCCGAGAAGCCGGGCACCTTCCTGAACTGGGAGGGCAGGGCCCGGATGTTCGAGGCCGCGCTCAAGCCCGACCAGATGACGCGCTCGCTCGCCCCCGACGACGCGCGTGTCCTGCACATGCTGGCCGACGCACTGGACGTGCACTTGGCGCTGCCTGATGTACGGGCCGTACGCCGCGAGATGGACCGGCTCGGCGCCTGGGGCGGGGCCCACGCCACCGACCCCACCGAGTCCGCCCAGCCGCTGCCGCGCCCCGGCGCCGGCGAGGCGGTGCTCGCGGGGCACCGGCTGCTGCTCGACCAGGGCCGGCTCCAGGACGGCGACGAGGCGCTCGCCGGCACCCGGCACGCGGCCGTCGCCCGGCTTTCCGCGGCCACCGCGGACGGCACAGGTGTGAAGGACGGCGACCTGCTCGCCGTCACCGGCCCGGCCGGGACGGTCGAACTTCCGCTCCAGGTCACGCCGATGCCGGACCGTGTGGTGTGGCTGCCGCTGAACTCGACGGGCGGCGGCGTCGCCACCGACACCGGCGCGGTCCCCGGGCAGGTCGTCCGCATCGGCCCGGCGGCGGCCCCCGCCTCAGCCACCGACGCACCGGAGGTGCTCGCGTGAACCCGATGTACCTCGCTGCTGAGGACCTGTCCATGTTCGGGCACGACCCGTGGTGGCTCGTCGCCATCAAGGCCGTCTTCTGCTTCGCCTTCCTGATGATCACTGTGCTGTTCTCCATCGTGTGGGAGCGCAAGGTCGTCGCCTGGATGCAGCTGCGCATCGGCCCCAACCGGCACGGTCCCTGGGGCCTCCTCCAGTCCCTCGCGGACGGCATCAAGCTGATGCTCAAGGAGGACGTGATCGTCAAACGGGCGGACAAGGTCGTCTACATCCTTGCCCCGGTCGTCGCGGCGATCCCGGCCTTTATGGCGATCGCGGTCATCCCGTTCGGCCCGGCCGGCAACGAAGTCTCGATCTTCGGGCAGCGCACCACGATGCAGCTGACCGACCTGCCGATCGCGATGCTCTACATCCTCGCGGTCGCGTCGGTCGGCATCTACGGCATCGTGCTCGCGGGCTGGTCGTCCGGATCGACGTATCCGCTGCTCGGCGGTCTTCGCTCCTGCGCGCAGATGATCTCGTACGAGATCGCCATGGGCGCGGCCTTCGCCTCGGTGTTCCTCTACTCGGGATCGATGTCGACCTCGGCGATCGTCGAGGCGCAGGAGGACCGCTGGTTCATCATCCTGCTGCCGGTGTCCTTCATCATCTACGTCATCACGATGGTGGGCGAGACGAACCGCGCCCCGTTCGACATGCCGGAGTCCGAGGGCGACCTGGTCGGCGGCTTCAACACCGAGTACTCGTCGATCAAGTTCGCGCTGTTCATGCTGGCCGAGTACGTCAACATGGTCACCGTCTCGGCGGTCTCGGTCACCCTCTTCCTGGGCGGCTGGCGGGCCCCGTACCCCATCTCCGCCTTCTGGGAGGGGGCGAACCACGGCTGGTGGCCGATGCTCTGGTTCGTCATCAAGGTCCAGCTGCTGCTGTTCTTCTTCATCTGGCTGCGCGGCACGCTGCCCCGCGTGCGCTACGACCAGCTGATGAAGCTGGGCTGGAAGGTCCTGATCCCGGTCTCGGTGGTCTGGCTGATGCTGGTCGCCACGGTGCGCGCGATGCGCAACGAGAACATGGAATTCCAGAACATCGTTCTGTACGTCGCCGGGGCGATCATCACGATCCTGCTCCTCTCCTTCGTCGCCGACATCTTCCGCGACAAGAAGGAGAAGGAGAGGGCGGCGCAGGACGGTGCGGAACCGGCCGCGTTCGACCCGATGGCGGGCGGATTCCCGGTGCCCCCGCTGCCCGGACAGGAGTTGCCACCGGTGCCCCGCAGGCGGCCGCGCCACGAGCGCGAGCTGATTGTCAGTGGTGGGCCGGACACTATGAGTGACGGGAAGGAGTCCGACGATGCCTGACACCTCAAAGCCGGGGGAAGCCCCCCGCACGCCCTGGCAGAATCCGGTGGCCGGCTTCGGCGTGACCTTCAAGGCCATGTTCAAGAAGCGGCTGACCGAGCAGTACCCGGAGCAGCAGAAGACGACGGCGCCGCGCTTCCACGGCCGGCACCAGCTCAACCGCCATCCGGACGGTCTGGAGAAGTGCATCGGGTGCGAGCTGTGCGCCTGGGCCTGTCCGGCCGACGCGATCTATGTGGAGGGCGCGGAGAACACGGAGGAGGAGCGTTACTCCCCGGGTGAGCGTTACGGCCGCGTCTACCAGATCAATTACGCCCGCTGCATTCTGTGCGGCCTGTGCATCGAGGCGTGCCCCACCCGCGCGCTGACGATGACCAACGAGTTCGAACTGGCCGACAGCAGCCGCGAGTCGCTGATCTACACCAAGGAGCAGCTGCTCGCCGGCCTGGACGAAGGCATGGTCGAGGCGCCGCACTCGATCTTCCCCGGCATGGACGAGCAGGACTACTACCGGGGTCTGGTGACCGAGGCCGCGCCGGGCACGGAGCGGCAGGTGGCGCTGAGCAAGGGAGAGCGTCCCCAGGAGGCAGCGTCGACCTTCGGCGAGGACGAGCCGACATCGAAGAAGGTGATCGGGGGATGAACGCTCTTGCCGCCGCCGCTTCGACCGGCGAGGCCGTGCAGTTCTGGGTGCTCGGTACGGTCGCCGTCGTCGGCGCCCTGTGCACCGTCTTGATGAAGAAGGCCGTGCACAGCGCGCTGTGCCTGGCCGGGACCATGATCGTGCTGGCGGTCTTCTACCTCGCCAACGGGGCGTACTTCCTCGGCGTCGTCCAGATCATCGTCTACACCGGCGCGATCATGATGCTGTTCCTCTTCGTGGTCATGCTGGTCGGTGTCACGGCCGCCGACTCCCTGAAGGAGACGCTCAAGGGCCAGCGCTGGCTGGCCGCGGGCTGCGGCCTCGGCTTCGGCATTCTGCTGACCGCGGGCATCGGCAGCGCCTCGTTGAGCACCTTCAACGGGCTCGGCAGGGCCAACGCGGCGAGCGGCGGCAACGTCGAGGGTCTGGCCGAACTCATCTTCACCAAGTACGTCTTCGCCTTCGAGCTCACCGGCGCCCTGCTCATCACGGCGACCGTCGGCGCGATGGTCCTCACGCACCGCGAGCGCACCGAGCGCCCGAAGACGCAGCGCGAGATGTCCGAGGAGCGCGTACGCGGCAAGCACCTGCCGCCGCTGCCCGCGCCGGGTGTGTACGCCCGGCACAACGCGGTGGACATCGCGGGTCTGCTGCCGGACGGCACACCGTCCGAGCTCACGGTCAACAAGACGCTGCGCGGGCGCGGTCAGATCCGTGACGTGTCGAGCCAGGCCATCGCCGACCTGAAGGCGCTGGAGCAGCGCTCCGAGGAACGGCTCGGCCGTGAGCCCGGCCGTGACGAGAACGAATCGGAGGCCGCGAAGTGAACCCGGTCAATTACCTGTATCTCGCGGCGCTGTTGTTCACCATCGGCGCCGCGGGTGTGCTGATCCGGCGGAACGCGATCGTCGTCTTCATGTGCGTCGAGCTGATGCTCAACGCCTGCAACCTCGCGTTCGTCACCTTCTCCCGGATGCACGGCAATCTCGACGGCCAGATCATCGCGTTCTTCACGATGGTCGTCGCCGCCGCGGAGGTCGTGGTGGGTCTCGCGATCATCGTGTCGCTGTTCCGGTCCCGCCACTCGGCCTCGGTCGACGACGCCAGCCTGATGAAGCTGTAAGGGGTCGGAAGAAATCGTGGAGAACTTGATTGCGCTGCTCGTCGCAGCGCCTTTGCTCGGAGCGGCGGTCCTGCTGTGCGGCGGGCGGCGGCTCGACCGCGTCGGCCACTGGATCGGCACGCTGCTCGCGGCGGCCTCCTTCGTGCTCGGCGTGGTGCTGTTCGGCGCGATGCTCGGGTACGACGTAGAGGCGCGGACCATGCGTCAGCACCTGTACAGCTGGGTTCCCGTCGAGGGTTTCCAGGGTGACGTCGCCTTCCAGCTCGACCAGTTGTCGATGACGTTCGTGCTGCTGATCACCGGTGTGGGCACGCTGATCCACATCTATTCGATCGGCTACATGGAGCACGACGAGCGCCGGCGCCGCTTCTTCGGCTACCTGAACCTCTTCCTCGCGGCGATGCTCCTGCTGGTCGTCGCCGACAACTACCTGCTGCTGTACTTCGGGTGGGAGGGCGTCGGCCTGGCGTCGTACCTGCTCATCGGTTTCTGGCAGCACAAGCCCAGCGCGGCGACGGCGGCCAAGAAGGCCTTCATCGTCAACCGTGTCGGTGACATCGGTCTGTCCATCGCGATCATGCTGATGTTCACCACCTTCGGGACCTTCGCCTTCGGGCCGGTGCTGGGGGCTACGGGGGACACCAGCGAGGGCAAGATGACGGCCATCGGGCTGATGCTGCTGCTGGCCGCGTGCGGCAAGTCGGCGCAGGTGCCGCTCCAGTCGTGGCTCGGTGACGCGATGGAGGGCCCGACCCCGGTCTCGGCCCTCATCCACGCCGCCACCATGGTGACCGCCGGCGTCTACCTCATCACCCGGTCCGGCGCGATCTTCAACGCCGCCCCGGACGCGCAGCTGGCGGTCGTCGTGGTCGGTGCGGTCACGCTCCTCTTCGGTGCGATCGTCGGTTGCGCGAAGGACGACATCAAGAAGGCGCTGGCCGGTTCGACGATGTCGCAGATCGGCTACATGATCCTGGCGGCGGGCCTCGGCCCGATCGGTTACGCCTTCGCGATCATGCACCTGGTGACGCACGGCTTCTTCAAGGCGGGCCTCTTCCTCGGCGCCGGTTCGGTCATGCACGGCATGAACGACGAGGTCGACATGAGGAAGTACGGCGGCCTGCGGAAGTACATGCCGGTGACGTTCGTGACGTTCGGTCTCGGCTACCTCGCGATCATCGGCTTCCCGGGACTTTCCGGTTTCTTCTCCAAGGACAAGATCATCGAGGCGGCCTTCGCCTCGGGCGGCACCCAGGGCTGGATCCTCGGGTCGGTGACCCTGTTGGGCGCGGGCATCACGGCGTACTACATGACGCGCGTGATGATCCTGACGTTCTTCGGCGAGAAGCGCTGGCAGCCGGCGCCCGACCCGGACACGGCGCCCAGCGTCGAGCCCGGCATCGAGGTGCACCCGGGAGAGATGCCGCATCCGCACGAGTCGCCGAAGTCGATGACGATCCCGATGATCGTGCTCGCCTTCGGGTCGGTCTTCGCGGGAGGGTTCTTCAGCATCGGTGACCGGTTCGTGAACTGGCTGGAGCCGGTGACGCAGTTCGAGCACCCGCACCCGCCGATCAGCGTCCCGGTGATCACCGGCCTGACGGTCGCCGTCCTGCTGGCCGGCGTCGCGATCGCGTACGTCCAGTACGGCCGGGGGCCCGTCCCGGTCGTCGCCCCGCGCGGCTCGTTCGTGACTCGCGCCGCCCGCCGCGACCTCCTCCAGGACGACTTCAACCACGTGGTCCTGGTCCGCGGCGGCGAACACCTCACCCGCTCGCTCGTGTACGTCGACCACACCCTGGTCGACGGGGTGGTCAACGGAACGGCGGCCACGGTCGGCGGGCTCTCCGGCCGGCTGCGGAAACTGCAGAACGGCTACGCCCGCTCGTACGCGGTCTCGATGTTCGGCGGTACGGCGATCCTCATCGCCGTGACCCTGCTGATGAGGGCGGTCTGATCGATATGTCTGTAGTAGCAAACGCAGGCTTTCCTCTGCTGACGGCGACGGCGGTGCTCCCGGCGGTCGGTGCGGTCCTGACCGCCGCCGTACCCGCCGCGCGCCGCACCGCCGCCAAGTGGCTGGCGCTGTCCTTCTCGCTCGCCACGCTGGTGCTGGCGGCCCTCGTGGTCGTCCGCTTCGAGCCCGGCGGCGACCGCTACCAGCTCAACGAATCGCACGCCTGGATCCCGGACTTCGGGGTCAGGTACGAGCTGGGCGTGGACGGCATCGCGGTCGCGCTGATCGCGCTCACGGCGCTGCTGATCCCCTTCATCATCCTGGCGGGCTGGCACGACGCCGATCCGCTCGAAACGAAGTCGTCCCGCTGGCGGCCGACTCAGGGGTTCTTCGCCCTGATCCTGATGGTCGAAGCGATGGTGATCCTCTCCTTCGAGGCCACCGACGTCTTCCTCTTCTACATCTTCTTCGAAGCCATGCTCATCCCGATGTACTTCCTCATCGGCGGCTTCGGGGACCGGGCGCACGCGGGCACCGACGCCGCGGCGGCCACCCAGCGCTCGTACGCCGCCGTCAAGTTCCTCCTCTACAACCTGGCCGGCGGGCTCATCATGCTGGCCGCCGTCGTCGGGCTGTACGTGGTCGCCGGGAGTTTCTCGCTCGCGGAGATCGCCGAGGCGCGCGCGAGCGGCGAGCTGGAGATGGCGACCAACACGGAGCGGCTGCTCTTCCTCGGCTTCTTCTTCGCGTTCGCCGTCAAGGCGCCACTGTGGCCGCTGCACACCTGGCTGCCCAATGCCATGGGTGAGGCGACCGCCCCGGTCGCCGTGCTGATCACCGCGGTCGTCGACAAGGTCGGCACCTTCGCGATGCTGCGCTTCTGCCTCCAGCTCTTCCCGGAGGCCAGCAAGTGGGCCACGCCCGTCATCATCGTGCTGGCGCTGGTCAGCATCATCTACGGCGCGCTGCTCGCGGTCGGCCAGCGCGACATCAAGCGGCTGATCGCGTACGCCTCGATCTCGCACTTCGGCTTCATCGTGCTCGGCATCTTCGCGATGACGAGCCAGGGGCAGTCGGGCGCGACGCTCTACATGGTCAACCACGGGATCTCCACCGCCGCGCTGATGCTGGTGGCCGGCTTCCTGATCTCGCGGCGCGGGTCGCGGCTCATCGCCGACTACGGCGGAGTGCAGAAGGTCGCACCGGTGCTCGCCGGGACGTTCCTGGTCGGCAGCCTCGCGACGCTCTCGCTGCCGGGGCTGGCACCGTTCGTCAGTGAATTCCTGGTGCTCGTCGGCGCGTTCGCGGCGTATCCGGCGGCCGGGGTCATCGCGACCGTGGGCATCGTCCTTGCCGCGCTCTACACGCTCGTCCTCTATCAGCGGACGATGACGGGCCCGGTCAAGGCCGAGGTGCGGACCATGCCCGACCTCAAGGCCCGCGAGCTCGTGGTCGTCACCCCGCTGATCGCCCTGCTGCTGCTCCTCGGCGTCTTTCCCAAGCCGCTGACGGACATCGTCAACCCGGCCGTGAAGCACACCATGTCCGACGTCCGGAAGACGGACCCCAAGCCCGAGATTGAGGCGGAGGCGGCCAAGTGAGCACATCAGCTGTCCACAGCCTGTGGACGACGGTCGCGGCGCCCAGCGCCGAGGGCGGTTTCACGGCCCCGCACATCGAGTACGCCCAGCTGTCGCCGACGCTCATTGTCGTCGGCGCGGCGGTTCTGGGCGTACTCGTCGAGGCGTTCGTGCCGCGCAAGGCCCGGTACTACACCCAGCTGTTCCTGTCGGTCGTCGCCATCACCGCCGCCTTCGCGGCGATCGTGGCGCTCGCGGCCGGCGGGTACGGCACGACAAAGGCGCAGATCGCGGCGGAGGGCGCCATCGCGGTCGACGGCCCGGCGCTGTTCCTCCAGGGCACGATCCTGCTGGCCTCGCTGATCGCCGTGTTCACCTTCGCCGAGCGCAGGCTCGACCCGGACGCGCACGGCAAGCGGGTCGACTCGTTCGCCGCGCAGGCCGCGTCCGTACCGGGCAGCGACAGTGAGAAGGCCGCGGTCAAGGCCGGGTTCACCACCACCGAGGTCTTTCCGCTCGCGCTCTTCGCGATCGGCGGGATGCTCGTCTTCCCGGCGGCCAACGACCTGCTGACGCTGTTCGTGGCGCTGGAAGTCTTCTCGCTCCCGCTGTACCTGCTGTGCGCCGTCGCCCGCCGCAAGCGGCTGATGTCGCAGGAGGCCGCGGTGAAGTACTTCCTCCTCGGCGCCTTCTCTTCGGCGTTCCTGCTCTTCGGCATCGCGTTGATGTACGGGTACGCGGGCTCGGTCTCGTACGCCAGGATCGCGAGCGTCGTCGACGGCACGGTCAAGCAGATCGACCCGGCGCTCGCCGACACCATGGGCAGCGACGCGCTGCTGCTGATCGGTGGCGCGATGATCCTGATGGGCCTGCTCTTCAAGGTCGGCGCGGTTCCGTTCCACATGTGGACACCCGACGTCTACCAGGGCGCCCCGACCCCGGTCACCGGCTTCATGGCCGCCGCGACCAAGGTGGCCGCCTTCGGCGCCATGCTGCGGCTGCTGTACGTCGTACTGCCTGGCCTGCGGTGGGACTGGCGTCCCGTGATGTGGGCCATCGCGATCGTCACGATGCTGGGCGGCGCGATCGTCGCGATCACCCAGACCGACATCAAGCGGCTGCTGGCGTACTCGTCGATCGCGCACGCCGGATTCATCCTGGCCGGTGTGATCGCGACCACGCCCGACGGCATCTCGTCCGTCCTCTTCTACCTGCTGGCGTACTCCTTCGTGACGATCGGCGCCTTCGCGGTGGTCACGCTGGTGCGCGACGCGGGGGGCGAAGCGACGCATCTGTCGAAGTGGGCGGGGCTGGGGCGGCGCTCGCCGCTGGTGGCCGCGGTCTTCGCGGTGTTCCTGCTCGCCTTCGCCGGGATTCCGCTGACGTCGGGTTTCGCGGGGAAGTTCGCGGTGTTCAAGGCGGCGGCCGAGGGTGGCGCCGGGGCGCTGGTCGTGGTCGGTGTGATCTCGTCGGCGATCGCCGCGTTCTTCTACATCCGGGTGATCGTCCTGATGTTCTTCAGCGAGCCGAAGCCGGAGGGCCCGACGGTCGCCGTGCCGTCGCCGCTGACGATGGTGGCGATCGGGGTGGGCGTCGCGGTGACGCTGGTGCTGGGCGTCGCGCCGCAGTACTTCCTGGATCTGGCCGGCCAGGCGGGAGTCTTCGTCCGCTGACCGTATGGGCGCTGACCGTATGGGCATGATCGCCGCCCGGTGTCCCTCCTCGTAGGGGTGCCGGGCGGCAGCTTTTGGGCGGTGGTGTCAGTGGGTGCCCCTATCGTGGACAGCCGGGCACGGTACGTACGGGGGACAGAGCGATGGACGGGACAGGTGGCATGGTCGAGGCGGTCGAGGCCGGTGCGGTGACGCGGAGCGACGCCCTGGAGACGCTGCACCGCGTCTTCGGGTACGACGCGTTCCGCGGTGAGCAGGCCGCGGTCATCGAGCATGTGGTGGCCGGCGGGGACGCGGTCGTACTGATGCCGACCGGCGGCGGAAAGTCGCTGTGCTACCAGATCCCGGCGCTGGTCAGGCCGGGTACGGGCATCGTGATCTCCCCTCTCATCGCGCTGATGCAGGACCAGGTCGACGCGCTGCGGGCGCTCGGTGTGCGGGCCGGGTTCATCAACTCCACGCAGGACTTCGGCGAGCGGCGCGCGATGGAGGCGGAGTTCCTGGCCGGGGAGCTGGACCTGCTGTATCTGGCGCCGGAGCGGCTGCGGCTGGACTCGACGCTGGACCTGTTGGGCCGGGGCAAGGTCTCCGTGTTCGCGATCGATGAGGCGCACTGTGTCGCGCAGTGGGGCCACGACTTCCGGCCGGACTACCTCAGCCTGTCGGTGCTGGGGCAGCGGTGGCCGGAGGTGCCGCGGATCGCGCTGACGGCGACCGCGACGCACGCCACGCACCAGGAGATCACCCAGCGGCTCGGGATGCCGGATGCGCGGCATTTCGTGGCGAGCTTCGACCGCCCGAATATTCAGTACCGGATCGTGGGGAAGGCCGACCCCAAGAAGCAGCTGCTTTCCTTCCTGCGGGAGGAGCACGCGGGGGACGCGGGCATCGTCTACTGCCTCTCGCGCAACTCTGTGGACAAGACGGCGGAGTTTCTCTGCCGCAACGGGATCGAGGCCGTGCCGTACCACGCGGGGCTCGACGGGGGGACGCGTGCGGCGCACCAGTCGCGGTTCCTGCGGGAGGAGGGGCTGGTCGTCGTGGCGACCATCGCCTTCGGTATGGGCATCGACAAGCCGGACGTGCGTTTCGTGGCGCATCTGGACCTGCCCAAGTCGGTGGAGGGCTACTACCAGGAGACGGGCCGCGCCGGGCGTGACGGCATGCCGTCGACGGCCTGGATGGCGTACGGGCTCCAGGACGTGGTGCAGCAGCGCAAGATGATCCAGAGCGGGGAGGGCGACGAGGCGTTCCGACGGCGTGCGGCGTCCCACCTCGACGCGATGCTCGCGCTCTGCGAGACCGCGCAGTGCCGGCGGGCGCAGTTGCTGGCGTACTTCGGGCAGGAGCCCGGGGCGGCCGCCTGCGGCAACTGCGATACGTGTCTGACCCCGCCCGAGACGTGGGACGGGACGGTGCCGGCGCAGAAGCTCCTGTCGACGGTGGTGAGGTTGCAGCGGGAGCGCAGGCAGAAGTTCGGGGCGGGGCAGATCATCGACATCCTGCTGGGCCGCAAGACCGCCAAGGTGATCCAGTTCGATCACGACCAGCTGTCGGTCTTCGGTATCGGCGAGGAGCTGTCGGAGACGGAATGGCGGGGCGTGGTACGGCAGCTGCTCGCGCAGGGTCTGCTGGCGGTCGAGGGTGAGTTCGGCACGCTGGTGATGACGGAGGAGAGCGCGGCGGTGCTGAGCCGGGAGCGGGAGGTGCGGCTCCGCAAGGAGGCGAAGCCTGTGCCGGGTGCTCGGGCCGCCGCCAAGGGTGAGCGCAAGGTGAAGGCGGCTGCCGCCAAGGCGGACCTGCCGGCGGAGGCGGTGCCGGTCTTCGAAGCGCTGCGCGCGTGGCGGGCGGAGCAGGCGCGGGAGCAGGGCGTACCGGCGTACGTCATCTTCCACGACGCGACGCTGCGGGAGATCGCTACGGTGCGGCCGGGGTCGGTGGCGGAGCTGGGCGGCATCGCCGGGCTCGGCGAGAAGAAGCTGGCCACGTATGGGGAGGGGGTGCTGGAGGTGCTGGGGTCGCTGGGCGTCGCGGGCGTGCCGGTTGCGGTGGCTCCGGCGGATCCGGTGGCTCCGGCGAGCCCTGCGGCGGCGGCCCCGGCCCCCGCCCCGGCTGGGCGGGTTGCTGACGCGGGGGCGGAATGGGACTGGGACGCGGAGCCGGACTGGGACGAGCCGGAGTAGGCGGCTTGGGCCGCTGCGCGGGGCCTTTCCCCGACCCGCCCCTTCCCGAACTGGGGGCAAGCCCCCAGCCCCCGGACAACACAGACGCTCTTCGGGCGTGTCCTCAATCGCCGGACGGGCTCCTATGGAGCCCGTCCGGCGATTGAGGAGCGGGGTCTGCCCCAGTTCGGGAAGGGGCGGGTCGGGGAAAGCCCCGCGCAGCGGGATCCTCGGGCGGGCTAGGCCGCTGGGGTGATGCGGCCCGTTACCTCGCCGAGGCCGACCCTCGTGCCGTGGGGGCCCGGGGCCCAGGCCGTCATCGTTACCTCGTCGCCGTCCTCCAGGAACGTGCGCTTGCCGGTGGGGAGTTCCAGCGGGTCGCGGCCGTTCCAGGTCAGTTCAAGGAGGGAGCCTCGCTGGTTCACTTCGGGGCCGCTGACCGTGCCGGAGCCGAAGAGGTCGCCCGTACGGAGCGAGGCGCCGTTCGCCGTCATCTGGGCCAGCTGCTGCGCGGCCGTCCAGTACATGGTGGCGAAGGGGGGACTGGAGACCACCTCGCCGTTGATCTTCACCTCGATGCGGATGTCGTAGCCGCCGGGCTCCTCCTCGGTCGAGTCGTCGAGGTAGGGGAGAAGCGGGAAGTCGCGGGGCGGGGGCGACACCTGGGCCGCGTCCAGGGCCTCCAGCGGGGTCACCCACGCCGACACGGAGGTGGCGAAGGACTTGCCCAGGAAGGGGCCGAGCGGCACGTATTCCCAGGCCTGGATGTCCCGCGCCGACCAGTCGTTGAGGAGGAACAGGCCGAAGACGTGGTCCCGGAAGTCCGCGAGCGGGACCGGCGTGCCGTGGGCCGAAGGGGTGCCGACGATGAAGCCGACCTCCGCTTCGATGTCGAGCTTGCTGGAAGGGCCGAAGACCGGCGCCGGGTCCGCCGGGGCCTTGCGCTGGCCGCTGGGGCGCACCACATCCGTACCGGACACCACCACCGTGCCGGCCCGGCCGTGGTAACCGATCGGCAGGTGCTTCCAGTTGGGAGTGAGCGCATCGCCGTCCGGGCGGAAGATCTTGCCTACGTTCGTGGCGTGGTGCTCGCTCGCGTAGAAGTCGACATAGTCGGCCACGTCGTAGGGGAGGTGGAGGGTGACCGCCGTGACGGGGTGCAGCAGGGGCTCGATTTCGGCGCGGTGCGCGGGGCTTGTGACCCATGCGGTGAGCGCCCGGCGTACGTCGCGCCACGCGGTACGCCCCGCCGCGAGCAGCGGATTGAGCGTCGGCCGGTCGAGCAGCGCGGCGTACGGAGAGCCCAGAGTGAGAGCGGCCGCCCCCGCGTCCAGCACATGGCCGCCGATACGTACACCGACCCGGCGGCGCTCGGGCTCCTCCGTGGTGGAGAAGACGCCGTAAGGGAGGTTGTGCGGGCCGAAGGGGTCGCCTTCGGCAAGGTCGAGCGGGCTCTGCTCGGGCATTGGTGCTGCCTCGCTTTCCAGGTCGTGAGAAGAACACGTTACGTGGGTGTTGCCCGTGGCGGCAGTGCCTAAAGAGGTCGTAATGTCCGAAAAGGCCTTGCTGGAGTGGGGAATTCCGGCTTAGCGCCCTTTGGGGACACGGGCAGGCAAGCAGGGCAGGATCGCCGAGCAGCAGGACGCGCTCGCGGGGCCTTTCCTGTTCCCGCGCGTCGACGCCGAACTGCCGCGCCGCCTCGCCGGCAAGCAGGGGCTGCACGAGCTGTGCGCCGAGCACGGCGTACCGTCCTCGGCGGCCGCGAGTCATCGGAGCCGGGCGCTGTGTGTTGTGGTGGTTTTTGTGCGGGCTGACGTATCACCCGACGCATGTACGCCGCCTTCCCGCGCCCGCCCGCCACTACCTGGTCCGGGAGCTGGCCGCCGATCATGTGATGTCGGCCACCGGTTACCGGATGGACGTGGCCGCACTAGGGTTCCTCGGGCATGAGCTGCGGACGGCGCTGTCCCCTGCCCACACTTCCCGGACGTTCTTCGGGCGTTTCCTCAAACGCCCGGCGGGCTGGAATTGCCGCACACCGGGGCGGCGCATACCGGGCGCATCGGACAGTGCGGGGAGGTGGCGGGAAGGCGCTCACTGTGATCGAAAGGCGACCGGATACGCTGACTTGAGTGAAGACAGCGACACATCGACAATCCGTGTGATCGTCAGCAGACAGGAGTGACCCTCGTGACCGTCGTCGGGCCGTTCGGACTGAGCGTGCGGGACCAGGCTCTTGAGACCGATGTCCAGACCGGATTGGCAGCCGTCGAGGAAGGACTGCTCGACGCTACCAAGAGCGAGGTTCCCTTCATCACGGAGGCCGCGCAGCATCTGGTCCGGGCCGGGGGCAAGCGGTTCCGGCCGCTGCTGGTCATGCTGGCAGCGCAGTTCGGTGACCCCTACGCGCCGGGCATCGTGCCCTCCGCCGTGGTCGTCGAGCTGACGCATCTGGCGACGCTGTACCACGACGACGTGATGGACGAGGCTGACGTACGCCGCGGAGTCGCCAGCGCCAACGCCCGCTGGGGCAACTCGGTCGCGGTCCTCACCGGCGACTTCCTCTTCGCGCGCGCTTCGCACATCCTGGCCGACCTCGGGCCCGAAGCCGTACGGATCCAGGCGGAGGCGTTCGAGCGCCTTGTCACCGGCCAGATCCTGGAGACGGCCGGACCGCGCGAGGGTCAGGAGCCCGTCGGGCACTACCTGGACGTCATCGCGGGCAAGACCGGCTCGCTGATCGCCGTCTCGGGGCGCTTCGGCGCGATGATGTCGGGCGCCGACGAGCGCGTCGTCGACATCCTCACCCAGTACGGCGAGCGCCTCGGCACCGCCTTCCAGCTGGCCGACGACGTACTCGACATCGCGAGCGACAGCCACGAGTCCGGCAAGACGCCGGGCACGGACCTGCGCGAAGGCATTCCCACGCTGCCGGTCCTGCTGCTGCGCGCGCAGGCCGCCGAGCACGGGCGCCCGGAAGACGTCGAGCTGTGCGAGCTGCTGGACGGCGACCTCACCGACGACGCCCGGCTCGCCGAGGTGCTGCGCCGGCTGCGTGCGCACCCGGCGCTGGAGCAGGCGCGACGCGACACCATCCGGTACGCCGAGGAAGCGCGGGCCTCGCTGGCGCCGCTGCCCGAGTGCTACGCGAAGTCGGCTCTGGAGGAGCTGTGCGACGCGGTGGTGCACCGCGCGGGCTAGCGCGAGCGCCAGCGGTAGTGTGGCTCGGGTCACATCGTCGCGCTGAGTCCGGACCCGGATTCGCTCCGTATTCATGCCCAGAAGCCGGCGCAGGGGGCGGCGGCGCTGGAACGGGGAGATGTCCGGCCATGGATGGTATCGGGAAGCTTCGTACACCTCAGAGCGTCATCATCGGCACCATCGCGGTCGCGGCAGCGGCGGGCGTCGCGCTCGCCGTGATGCCGGCCGTCGCCGTCGCCGCCGACAGCGGCACCGGCAGCGACACCGGCACCGGCGACGCGTCGTACTTCGTGGCCAGCCTGAACGGCGCCAACGAGGTGCCGGTCAAGGGCGGGCCCGCCGCCGGCGACAAGGACGGCGCCGCGCTGGAGTGGGTCAAGGTCCAGGGCGGCACGGTGTCGTTCGCCGTGAAGTGGCGCGGCACCGACAAGCCGACCGCGCTCCACATCCACCAGGGCGGCAAGGGCGTCAACGGCGACCTCAAGATCGACTTCACCAAGCAGCTCGGGAAGAAGGAAGGCAAGGCGCGGACCGCGACCGGATCGGTCAAGGTCGCGGACGCGGACGCGGCGGTGCTGAAGGCCTTCACGTCCGACCCCACGAGCTTCTACGCCAATCTGCACACCGCCGAGTTCCCGGGCGGTGCGGTGCGCGGCCAGTTCCACAAGGTCACCCACGGCTTTCACTTCGACCGAGCGCTGGACAACTTCCAGGCGCCGGTCGCCAAGGGCAGGCAGATCTACGCGTGCAAGAAGGGGACGGACGGCACGAGTTCGTTCCAGCAGCGTGATGTACGGGCCGTACTCGCCGGCGGTATCGCGCATTCCTTCGTACGGCCGAACTCCGGTACGCCGCAGTGGATCGCGCCGGACCGCAGCGCGGTCACCGGCTCGCTCATCAGCAAGAGTGCGAACGGTGCCGGCAACATCCCGGAACTCGACCTCCTGGCCAAGCAGTCCGGCAAGAAGCACGGACTCTTCGCGCACACGACCGAGATCCTGCGGCTCAACACGGTGGGTGGCGTGGCGCCGGCCGGCGAGTGCGAGGCGGGCTCGGTGGCGGCTGTTCCGTACCGGGCGGACTACGTCTTCATCCAGGGGTAGTCCGGCTGTAGTTCGGCGGTAGCCAGGCGGCAGCAGCAACTGGATGCAAGGGGCAATCGGCCTTTCCCCTCTCTCGCGGGGGAGGCGCCGACGCCGTGTGTCATCCCTTAGCAGTACGTGGAGTTGATCCCGGGGTCTGACGCTTCCTGGCCGCCGTTTTGGTCAGATGGGGACCACCACTCCCGACCAATTCGGGTGAGAATGGCGGCGCGGGGTGGACGAGTGCAATGGACGACGGCCGCCAACCACGGAGGTAGAGCACACATGGCACCGAACGACAGCGCACAGACCACCGAGGGCAGTAACCACTTTGCCGCGGGCCGCCGGAAGGCCGCGCGCTACATCGTTCCCGTCGCGGTGGCGGGGGTGGCGGCGGCGACCATCGGGCTCGTCCCGGCGCTCGCCGATTCCGGCGACCCCGAACTGCCGAAGATCACCGCTCAGCAGCTGATCGAGAAGATCGCGGCGTCGGACACGCAGCAGCTCTCCGGAACCGTGAAGATCAACACTGACCTGGGCATTCCCTCGCTCGGTGGCCTCGCCGGAAGCCTGGCGCCCAAGGGCGAGACCGGCGGCGCGGGTTCGTCCGCCGATCCGCAGGCCAAGCTCATGGAACTCGCCTCCGGTACGCACACCCTGCGCGTCGCGGCCGACGGCCCCGACAAGCAGCGGGTGTCGATCCTGGACGACACCGCGGAGTACAGCCTGATGCACAACGCGGGCGAGGTCTGGGCGTACGACAGTGCCTCGAACGAGGCGTTCCACACGAAGGCACCCGCTGACTCCCAGGACTTGGGGAAGCACGAGAAGGCCCCTGAGGGAGTTCCCACGACCCCTAAGGGTCTGGCCGAGGAAGCGCTGAAGGCCGTGGACGACACCACATCGGTGACGGTCGACGGTACGGCGCAGGTCGCGGGCCGGGACGCGTACCAGCTGCTCATCAAGCCCAAGCAGTCCGGTTCGACCATCGGCGCCATCCGGGTCGCGGTCGACGCGGAGAACGGCGTACCGCTCAAGTTCACGCTCACGCCGAGCAGCGGCGGCAAGGCCGCGATCGACGCGGGCTTCACGAAGGTCGACTTCGCGAAGCCGTCCGCGGACACCTTCAAGTTCAGCCCGCCCAAGGGCGCGAAGGTGACCGAGGGCGACGACGAGCTGAAGTCCCAGGAGAAGGACTTCGAGAAGGACTTCGAGAAGGAGTTCAAGGACTTCAAGGGCGACGAAGACCTGAAGGACTTCGAGGGGCTCAACGTCATCGGCAAGGGCTGGTCCTCGATCGCCGAGATATCGTCCCCCGGCGGCGAAGCAGGCGGCCAAGCGGGCGACGGCGCCGGCTCCAAGGCGCCCGAGAAGGGCGACGTACCACCGGAGGCGCAGCAGTTCCTGGACGCGCTGGGTGACAAGGTGTCCGGCACGTTCGGCTCGGGCACGGTCTTCAAGACCCGTCTCGTCAACGCCCTGATGACGGACGACGGCAAGGTGTACGTCGGCGCTGTCACCCCGGACGCGCTGGTCCAGGCCGCCAACGCGGCCAAGTAGGCGGAGCCGGGATGGAGGAGTTGTCCGCCGTGGGCCGTGGCAGTGAGGCCGTGATCGACACCCGTGGGCTCACGAAACGTTTCCGCGGCGGGCAGCTCGCCGTCGACGGGCTCGATCTCAGCGTGCCCGCCGGCAGTGTCTTCGGCTTCCTCGGGCCCAACGGCTCGGGGAAGACGACCACCATCCGGATGCTGATGGGGCTCATCGAGCCGACCTCCGGTACGGCGACGCTGCTCGGCCGGCCCGTGCCGCGCGCCGCCCGTACCGTGCTCCCGCAGGTCGGCGCGCTCATCGAGGGGCCCGCGCTGTACGGGTTCCTGTCGGGCCGCGACAACCTGATCCGTTACGACGCGGCCGACCCGGCGGCCGACCCGCGCACCCGCCGGGCGCGGGTCGCGGCGGCGCTCGACCGGGTTGGCCTGACGGCGGCGGGCAGCAAGAAGGCCAAGGCGTACTCGCTGGGCATGAAGCAGCGGCTCGGGCTCGCGTCCGCACTGCTCCAGCCGCGCAAGCTGCTCGTACTCGACGAGCCGACGAACGGTCTCGACCCGCAGGGCATGCGCGAGATCCGCTCGCTGGTACGGGAACTGGCGGCGGAGGGTACGACCGTCTTCCTCTCCTCACACCTGCTCGACGAGATCGAGCAGGTGTGCACGCACGCGGCGGTCATGGCCCAGGGGCGGCTGATCGTCCAGGGTCCGGTCGCCGAACTGGCGGCCGGTGCGCGCGGGCGGCTCGCCGTCACCACGCCGGACACGGCGGACGCGGCGCGGGTGCTCAAGGAACTGGGCGTAACGGACTTGGTGGTCACGGAGGGCGGCCGGGTGACCGGGGAGCTGCCGCCGGGGGATGCGGATCCGGCCGACCTCAACGCCGCGCTCGTGCGGGCCGATGTACGGGTGAGGTCCTTCGGCGTCGAAGGGGCCTCACTGGAGGACGCGTTCGTGGCGCTGACGGGGGAGGGGTTCGATGTCGCAGGCTGAGTCACAGGCTGAAACGACGGTTCGGCCGACGGCCAGTGCGCGGGCCCGCAGTCCGTTGTGGACCCTCGGTCTCTTCCGCTCCGAGCTGACCACCACCTTCCGGCGCTGGCGCACGCTCGCGCTGCTGGCGGTGCTGGCCGCCGTACCCGTACTGATCGGCATCGCGGTGAAGATCGAGACGAGCGACGGCTCGCCGATCGGCGGCGGTGGCGGCGGTGGCGGAGAAGGGGGCGGCGCGGGCCCGGCCTTCCTGACCCAGATCACGAACAACGGTCTCTTCCTCGTCTTCGCGGCGCTCGCCGCGACCCTCCCGGTCTTCCTGCCGATGGCCGTCGGCGTCATCGCGGGCGACGCGGTGGCGGGCGAGGCGAACGCCGGCACGCTGCGCTATCTGCTGGTCGCGCCGGCCGGACGTACCAGACTGCTGCTCGCCAAGTACGTGTCCACGATGGTCTTCTGCCTGGTCGCGACGCTGACGGTGGCCGTATCGGCGCTGGCCACCGGGGCTTTGCTCTTCCCGCTGGGGGAAGTCACGACGATCTCCGGTACGCAGATCAGCTTCGGAGAAGGTCTGGTACGGGCCGTGCTGGTCGCGGCGGTCGTGGCGGCCTCGCTGGTCGGACTCGCGGCCATCGGCCTGTTCGTCTCGACCCTCACCAACAGCGGCGTCGCGGCGATGGCGGCGACGGTCGGGCTGCTGATCACGGTGCAGATCCTGGACACGATCCCGCAGCTGGACGCGATCCACCCGTATCTCTTCCCGCACCACTGGCTGTCCTTCACGGACCTGCTGCGCGAGCCGGTCCACTGGGACGAGCTGCTGGACAACCTCGGGCTCCAGGCGCTGTACGCGGCGGTGTTCGGCTCGGCGGCCTGGGCGCGCTTCACGACGAAGGACATTACGGCGTGAGAGGCGTGAGAGGCGTACGGCCCGGCCCCCGCCTGGGCCGGGCCGTACAGGAAGCGACCTGGATCAGAAGGTGAGCTTCCAGCTGTCGATGTAGCCGGTGTCCTGCGCGGCGATGTCCTGGACCCTGAGCTTCCAACTGCCGTTGGCCGCCTCGCTCGACGCGTCCACCGTGTACGTGGCGATGACGTTGTCGGCCGAGTCGCTGCTGCTGGAGCTCTTCAGCCGGTACGCCGTCCCGTCGGGCGCGAGCAGGTCGACCACCAGGTCACCGCGCCAGGTGTGCTTGATGTCCACGCCCACCTTGAGCGCGGCCGGGGCGTTGCCCGTACGGCCGGAGACGGTGACGGAGGAGGTGACGGCCGCGCCGTTGTCCGGGACGGCGACATCGGCGGTGTTCTCGTACGCGTCGCCGGGCGGGACGACCGGCCCGCTGCCCAGCGTCCAGATGGCGTGCGCGATCGCGTCGCTGTTGCGGTCCAGGGCGGTGTCGTTGATGTTCGCCGTGGTGTCGCAGGACGAGTGGTAGCAGCGGTCGAAGGCCACACCGGCGGTGCCGCCCCACTTCTGGACCTGGGCGCTCGTCTTCGTACGGCTGGCGCCGGTGAAGAGGCCGCCGACCGGTATGCCGACGTTCTTGAAGTTCGCGTGGTCGGAGCGGCCGTCGCCCTCGGTCTCGATCTCGGTGGGCACGCCGATGCCCGCGTAGTAGTCCTTGAAGGTCTTCTCGATGGCGGGGTCGTCGTCGTAGACGAAGTAGCCGGGGTTCGGCGAGCCGATCATGTCGAAGTTGAGGTAGCCGGAGAACTTCGAACGCTCGGTGGTCGGCAGGCTGTTGACGTACGCCTTCGAACCGACGAGGCCGAGCTCCTCCGCGCCCCACCAGCCGAACCGCAGGTGCTTTGTGGGCTTGAGCTGGGCGCGGGAGACGGCCAGCGCGGTCTCCAGGACGGCGGCGGAGCCGGACCCGTTGTCGTTGATGCCGGGGCCCGAAGAGACCGAGTCGAGGTGCGCGCCGGCCATCAGGATCTGGTTCGGGTCGCCGCCCGGCCAGTCGGCGATCAGGTTGTAGCCGGTCGCGCCGCTGGAGGTGAACGTCGTGACGGAGGTGGTGAATCCGGCGGCGTCCAGCTTCGCTTTGAGGTAGTCGATGGAGGCCTTGTAGCCGGGGCGGCCGTGTGCGCGGTTGCCGCCGTTGGCGGTGGCTATCGACTGGAGCTGGGTGAGGTGCGCCTTGACGTTGGCGACGGGTATGTCCGGGGCGGCGAGCGCCGTGACCGGGGCGGCGGCGGAGGAGGGCGCGGTGGCGGCGACCAGGCCGGTGAGGGCGAGGGCGAGGGCTGCGGCTGTGGCGGTGGCTCTGGCCGTGCATCTGGGGCTGGAGAGCTTGGAGTGGCTCATGTGGGGGCTCCGGATTCCGTATGGGGATAGACGGAACGTGCGAGTACGCCCCTCGACGCGGGTGGCGGCGCGGGGCGTTGGAGCTGTTGGTGCATGCGCTGTGCGTGAGCTACGCGTGAGCTGTGCGTGCTGAATGTTCAGGGAGAGCTTGACTCTCCGTCAAGAGCGGAAACCGGTCATCGGTGTTCGGATGCCGGACGGCGCGCGAGGTAGGCAAGACCGCCGTGCGTGGCCGTGTCCCGGTCGGCATCGAAGGAGATCGAGCCGGTGTGGGTGGTGAAGGCGAAGGTCCTCGCACGGGGCTTGGCGGCGCAGGCGAGGTGCCGGCGAGTCTTGGCGCTGCCCGAGGTGACGGTGAGAGTCACCGATCCCTCGCCCGCGCAGGCGGCCTCGACGAGCAGGCGAGTGCGGGGCGTGATCTCGATCTGGTTGTTGGAGCCGTCGATGCCGCCGGCCGCCGAAAGGACGAACGTACCCTCTTCGTCGAGCGTGTCCTGGTCGGTCAGGGCGGCAGCCGCGGCCTCAGCGAACCGCTGCTCGGGCACAGGCGGCGGCGTGGTGCAGGCCCCCGTACCGGCGAGAAAGGCGAACGCGGCGAGTGCCGCGCCGGCCGGGCGTATGACGTCCTTCATCAGGTCCCCCGTCGGTCGGTCGGTTGAACTGGTCAATCGACCATGCCGCCTGGCGGGGGAGGCCAACCACGACTTGAGCCAAGCCAGAGCTTTGTCGTACGGGTCGTACGACCCGTACGGTCGTCCGGATGCCGGACGGCGACCAGATCCCGCCATGCGCGGCGGCCCGGAAGCCGGCCTGCCCGTATGGGCCGTTGGCGTCCACGACGAGCTTCCGACGCAGTGTCGAGCTAACCAGTTAGAGTGGTTACGTGATGGAGCCCGCAACGGACACGCCCGGACTGATCTTGCGTACGCCGGAGGGCCGCCCGTTCCTCTTCGATCCGGGCACCCTCTGCCTTGAGTTGCTGCCGACCGGTGGCCCTGGGCTGCTCGCCCGCTACGAGGTGCTGCACGAGCCGGCCGATCTGATGCGCTGGGCAGAGCGGAGCCGACTCCCGGACGGCCTCGCCCTGGCCGTGAGCGCGAGCGAGCTCACGGACGCGCGCGCCCTGCGCGACGCGCTCTACCGGCTGGCCGCAGACCGCGCCCACGGCCGGGCGCTGGCCGCCGCCGACCTCGACGTGGTGAACGAGCGGGCGGCGCGGGAGCCGTTGGTCGCCCGTATCGACATAGGTGCGGGCGTGGGCGCCGTACGCGCGTGGGCGCCGGACGCCACGGGGGCCCAGCTGCTGTCGACGGTGGCCCGCGACGCGATCGACCTGTTCACCGGGCCGTACGCCCACCGCATCCGCGAATGCGGCTCGCACGACTGCTCCTTGCTGTTCGCCGACACCTCGCGCCCCGGCCGCCGCCGCTGGTGCGCGATGGAACGCTGCGGAAACCGCAACAAGGCGCGCGCCCACCGGGCCCGAGTCGCGCTCGCGGAGTGAATCAGTTCGCGGCGGTGGCGGCGGGTGCCGCTTCCTCCTCGGCCGCCGTACGGGCGTCGTAGTCCGCGCGGGCCGCCGCGATTTCGTTCTGGTGCTGCTCGGTCCACGTGACGAGTGAGCGGATCGTGGTGTGCAACGTGGCGCCGAGCGGCGTGAGTTCGTACTCCACACGCGGCGGGACCACCGGATGGACCGTGCGCTTGACGAGCCCGTCGCGCTCCAGCTGACGCAGCGTCACCGTCAGCATGCGCTGACTGATGCCGTCGATCTTGCGCCGCAGCTCGGTGAAGCGCAGCACGTGGTTGTCGAGCAGCGCGATGACCAGCAGCGACCACTTGTCGGCCACGCGGTCGAGGATCTGGCGGACCTCGCAGTCCTCACGGGTGTCCCACTGGAAGGGGTCGGTGTCGCCGTACGTCCCCTGGGAGTCGGTGACTTCGCAGTAACTGGGTGACTTGAAAGTGCCTTCTTCCATGGGTCGTGATGCTGCCTCAGGATGCCAATGGTTACAAGAGAGAACTGACCGGCATTCCGATAACTGACTTGATGTGAGGGGTCACCACCCATGACTCGACGCGCCTGGGCACTGCTACTCGTCCTCTGCGGCACCATCTTTCTCGAAGGCATCGACGTCGCCATGCTGTCGGTGGCCGTGCCGTCCATCAGATCCGACCTGGAGCTGCCGACCGGCACCGCGGTGTGGGTGATGAGCGCGTACGTCCTCGGGTACGCCGGATTCACCCTGCTCGGCGGGCGTGCGGCGGACCTGTTCGGCAGACGGCGGATGTTCCTCACCTGGCTCACGGTCTTCCTCGGCTTCTCCATGCTGGGCGGGTTCGCGACCGAGGGCTGGATGCTGATCGTCGCCCGCTTCGTGACGGGTGTGGCGGCGGCCTTCATGACTCCGGCCGCGATGTCGATCATCACCACGTCGTACGAGGAGGGTCAGCAGCGCAACAAGGCCCTGCTCGTCTTCGCCGGCACGGCCGCGGGCGGCTTCACGCTCGGCCTGGTCATCGGCGGGCTGCTGACCCAGCTGGGCTGGCGGTGGGTGTTCTTCGCCCCGGTGCTGCTGGGCGGGCTCATCCTGATCGCGGCGCTGCGGCTGCTTCCGGCGGAGGCGTCGCGGCCCGCCGCGCGCCGGGGCGGCGGCTCGTTCGACCTCGCCGGTGCGGCGACTGCCGCCGGGGCGATGCTGCTGCTGGTGTACGCGATCGTACGGCTGGAGCACGGCTTCGACGGCTGGCGGTTCACGGCCGGCGCGGTGGCCGCGGGGCTGCTGCTCGCGGCGGCGTTCGTCGCGATCGAGCGCCGCTCGGCCGCGCCGCTCGTACGGCTCGGCATTCTGCGCAAGGCGTCGATGATCCGCGCCGACCTGGGGGCGCTGCTCTTCGTCGGCTCCTTCTTCGGCTTCCAGTTCATGGTCACGCTCTACTTGCAGGAACTGCGCGGCTGGTCCTCGCTGGAGACCGCGCTGGCCCTGGTCGTCATGGGCACGGACGCGGTGCTGGCGCCGACGCTGACGCCGCGCCTGGTCAACCGGTTCGGCAACGCGCGGGTGATCTTCGGCGGCTTCGTGCTGGCGATCGTGTCGTACGTGCTGTTCCTGCCGGTGGGGCTGCACTGGTCGTACGCCGCGATGCTGCCGACGCTGTTCCTGACGGGCACGGCGTTCGCCCTGGCGTACGGGCCGCTCACGATCGCCGCGACGGACGGCATCGAGGAGAAGGAGCAGGGGCTGGCGGGCGGACTGCTCCAGACCGCGACGCAGTTCGGCTCAGCGGTGGGGATCTCGGCGGTGACGGCGGTGTACGGCCTGGTGGCGGCGGGCGGCGACGGCTCGCCGGAGTCGACTCTCAGCGCGTTCCGGGCGGCGCTGACGGTTCCGGTGGCGATGGTGGTGGTGGGCGCGGTGATCACGGCGTTTGGTTTGCGGGGGCGGCGGGGTGGACGACTGGTGGAGGCCTCCCCGTCCACGGCCACCGCCGAGGCCCGGCCCGGGTCGGTTCCGGTGGCGTAGGGCGGGGCCCTGCCGGGCTTTCCCCGACCCGCCCGGGGGCTGGATGGTGCCGCTGAACGGCAAATCCAGCCCGTCCGGCGTTTGAGGACACGCCCGAAGGGCGTCTGGGGGCCTGGGGCCTAGTTGGCCGACTTGGCCGCCGGCGCGGGCTCATCCGCAGCGCCAGTCAAGCCACCCGCACCCGCCCCCGCGCCGGCAGCCAACGCAACCGCCGCCAACCGCCCCGCCTCCAACCGCCCGCGCCGAGCCGTCCGCAGCGCATCCCACGTGAGCAGCGCCAGCGCCGCCCAGACGAGGGAGAAGCCCGCCCACCGCTCCGGCGGCATCGCCTCGTGGAAGTACAGAACACCCAGCCCGAACTGGAAGACCGGCGCGAGGTACTGCAACAGCCCCAGCGTCGACAGCGGCACCCGTATCGCCGCCGCACCGAAGCACACCAGCGGCGCGGCGGTCACGAGGCCGGTGGCGGCGAGCAGCGCCGCATGGCCCGCCCCCTGCGCACCGAAGGTGGCATCCCCGTGCGACCCGATCCACAGCAGATAGCCCAGCGCGGGCAAGAACTGGATGGCGGTCTCGGCGGCCAGCGATTCCACGCCGCCGAGGTTGACCTTCTTCTTGATCAGGCCGTACGTCGCGAACGAGAACGCCAGGATCAGCGAGATCCACGGCGGCTGCCCGTGCCCGACGGCCAGCACGAGCACCGCCGCGAAGCCGATCCCGACCGCCGCCCACTGCGCCGGCCGCAAACGCTCCTTCAGCAGCAGGACACCCATGGCGATGGTGACCAGCGGATTGATGAAGTAGCCGAGGGACGCTTCGACGACCTGGCCGTTGTTGACGGCCCAGATGTACAGGCCCCAGTTGACCGTTATGACGGTCGCGGCGATCGCGATGAGCCCCAGCTTGCGAGGCTGACGGACCAGCTCCCCGACCCACGCCCACCGGCGTACCGCCACCAGCACGACGCCGACGACGGCGAGCGACCAGACCATGCGGTGGGCCAGGATCTCCATCGCGCCGGCGGGCTTGAGGAGGGGCCAGAACAGGGGCACGAGCCCCCACATCCCATAGGCGCCGATGCCGTACAGCAACCCCGACCGCTGTTCGTTGACCGACTTCACTGGCCCTCCCGCCCTGCACACGTCATCGTGCTGACGGTAGCGCCGACCCGGCCCATGTGTCATGTCCGTATTTCAATACGGTCATTACATCTCGCGCAGAGGGACAGAAGGCGGAGAGACGAAAAGGAGGGGCGGGGGGGGGCGCCCGCGCGGCGCCCCCCCCCCCCCCCCACCCCCCCCCACCCCCCCCGCCGCCGGGCCACGGGGGGTGTGCGCGCGCGGCGCCCCCCCCC
>NZ_JBEXNQ010000020.1:0-8734 GCF_040611155.1 Streptomyces sp. NPDC002994 | reverse complement strand
CGGCCGGCACCGGGCGCCCCTCCTGCCGAACAGCACAGCAACGTCAGCCGACGACAGTCCAGGTGTCATTGCCCGCGAGCAGCGCACCCAGATCGCCCTTGCCGTTCTGCTCTATGGCGGCATCGAGCTGGTCGGCCATCAGCGTGTCGTAGACCGGCCGGTCGACACTGCGCAGCACCCCGATGGGGGTGTGGTGCAGCGTGTCCGGGTCGGCGAGGCGCGAGAGCGCGAACGCCGTCGTGGGCGAGGCGGCGTGCGCGTCGTGGACCAGGACCTGCGACTCGTTCTCGGCGGTCACCGCGACGACCTTCAGATCGCCGGTGGCCGTATCCCGTACGACCCCCTTCGAGCCCTCGGCCCCGAAGCGGATCGGCTGCCCGTGCTCCAGCCGGATCACGGCCTCCTCGGCCTGCTGCTTGTCCTTGAGGACCTCGAAGGCGCCGTCGTTGAAGATGTTGCAGTTCTGGTAGATCTCCACCAGCGCGGTGCCGGGGTGGTCGGCGGCCTGCCGCAGCACCTCGGTGAGGTGCTTGCGGTCGGAGTCGACCGTACGGGCGACGAAGCTGGCCTCGGCGCCGATCGCCAGCGACACCGGATTGAAGGGCGCGTCGAGCGAGCCCATCGGCGTCGACTTGGTGATCTTTCCGAGCTCGGAGGTCGGGCTGTACTGGCCCTTGGTCAGCCCGTAGATCCGGTTGTTGAAGAGCAGGATCTTCAGGTTGACGTTGCGCCGCAGCGCGTGAATCAGATGGTTGCCGCCGATCGACAGCGCATCACCGTCACCCGTCACCACCCACACGCTCAGGTCACGCCGCGACGAGGCGAGGCCGGTCGCGATCGCCGGGGCGCGGCCGTGGATGGAGTGCATCCCGTACGTGTTCATGTAGTACGGGAAGCGGGACGAGCAGCCGATCCCGGAGACGAAGACGATGTTCTCCTTCGCCAGCCCGAGCTCGGGCATGAAGCCCTGCACGGCGGCCAGGACGGCGTAGTCACCGCACCCGGGGCACCAGCGCACTTCCTGGTCGGACTTGAAGTCCTTCATCGACTGCTTGGCCTCGGCCTTGGGCACCAGCGAGAGTGTCTCGTTCGCCTTAGGCATCGTTGGCCTCCTTGAGGGCCGTGGCGAGCTGCTCGGCCTTGAACGGCATTCCGTTGACCTGGTTGTACGAGTGGACGTCGACCAGATATCTCGCTCTGAGCAGCATCGCCAGCTGTCCGAGGTTCATCTCGGGCACGACCACCTTCTCGTAACGCCCCAGGACCTCACCGAGATTCCGGGGGAACGGGTTGAGGTGGCGCAGGTGCGCCTGCGCGATGGGCGTCCCGGCCGCACGCAGCCGGCGTACGGCAGCCGTGATCGGCCCGTACGTCGAGCCCCAGCCCAGCACCAGCATCCTGGCGTTGTCGGGGTCGTCCACCTCCACGTCCGGGACCGCGATGCCGTCGATCTTGGCCTGGCGGGTGCGGACCATGAAGTCGTGGTTGGCCGGGTCGTACGAGATGTTGCCCGTGCCGTCCTGCTTCTCGATGCCGCCGATACGGTGTTCCAGGCCCGGAGTGCCGGGCACCGCCCACGGACGCGCCAGCGTCTGCGGGTCACGCTTGTACGGCCAGAACACCTCGGTGCCGTCGGCCAGCTCGTGGTTCGGTCCGGTCGCGAACTGCACGCGCAGGTCCGGCAGCTCGTCGATCTCCGGGATCCGCCACGGCTCGCTGCCGTTGGCCAGGTAGCCGTCGGACAGCAGGAACACCGGCGTCCGGTACGTCAGCGCGATCCGGGCCGCGTCCATGGCCGCGTCGAAGCAGTCGGCGGGGGTCCTGGGCGCCACGATGGGCACCGGGGCCTCACCATTGCGGCCGTACATCGCCTGGAGCAGGTCGGCCTGCTCGGTCTTGGTCGGCAGCCCGGTCGACGGGCCGCCGCGCTGGATGGCGACCACCAGCAGTGGCAGCTCCAGGGACACCGCGAGGCCGATGGTCTCCGATTTCAGCGCCACACCGGGACCCGAGGTGGTGGTCACCGCGAGCTGCCCGCCGAAGGCGGCACCCAGCGCCGCGCCGATGGCCGCGATCTCGTCCTCGGCCTGGAAGGTCCGTACGCCGAAGTTCTTGTGCTTGCTGAGTTCGTGCAGGATGTCGGAGGCCGGGGTGATCGGGTACGAGCCCAGGTACAGCGGCAGGTCCGCCTGCCGGCTCGCGGCGATCAGGCCGTACGACAGCGCCAGGTTCCCGGAGATGTTGCGGTACGTCCCCGGGGGGAACGCCTTGGTCGCCGGGGCGACCTCGTAGGAGACCGCGAAGTCCTCGGTGGTCTCGCCGAAGTTCCAGCCGGCCCGGAACGCCGCCACGTTGGCCTCGGCGATCTGCGGCTTCTTGGCGAACTTGGTCCGCAGGAACTTCTCGGTGCCCTCGGTCGGCCGGTGATACATCCACGACAGCAGGCCCAGCGCGAACATGTTCTTGCTCCGCTCGGCCTCCTTCCGGGACAGGCCGAAGTCCTTGAGCGCCTCGATCGTCATCGTCGTCAGCGGCACCGGATGGACGTTGTACGCCGCCAGGGAGCCGTCCTCCAGCGGAGACGTCTCGTAGCCGACCTTGGCCATCGGGCGCTTGGTGAACTCATCGGTGTTGACGATGATTTCGGCGCCGCGCGGCACGTCCGCGATGTTCGCCTTCAGCGCGGCCGGGTTCATCGCCACCAGGACATTGGGCGCGTCGCCGGGCGTCAGGATGTCGTGGTCGGCGAAGTGCAGCTGGAAGCTGGATACGCCCGGCAGGGTGCCGGCGGGCGCCCGGATCTCGGCGGGGAAGTTCGGCAGCGTCGACAGATCGTTTCCGAAGGTCGCCGTCTCCGAAGTGAAGCGGTCGCCAGTGAGCTGCATACCGTCACCGGAATCACCCGCGAAACGAATGATCACCCGGTCCAGGCGGCGGACCTCTTTTTCGGACCGTTCCTTTCCGGACACTCTCCGGGTCTGCGTGCTGCGCTGTTCCCCGACGACGGTGTCGTTCATTCCGTCGGCACCATCGGATCCGTCGGCCTTCTCGGCCGGGCTACTGACCTGGCTGGTCACTGAACTGGACCTCCCTCGAGGCGGCTGCTCGGGGCCGGCCGGCCAGCCGGTGGCCCCAGGGCCCACCCTACGTCGCTAAGGGTGTCCTTCCCTGGGTCTATCACATACTGGACCCCGTTTTGAGACGTGCTATTGCCCTGTTTCGCCATGATTCATTCGCCCCCCGGCGTTCTGCTCGATGACGCTCCGTGCTCATCCTTTGGTTCTAGGACCCGGCTGTGTCTTCTAGGTCTTCAGGTACGTCAACACCGCCAGCACCCTCCGGTGATCCCCGTCGCTGGGCGAGAGTCCGAGCTTAAGGAAGATGTTGCTGACGTGCTTCTCGACCGCGCCGTCACTCACCACCAGTTGCCTGGCGACCGCCGAATTCGTCCGGCCCTCGGCCATGAGGCCCAAGACCTCCCGCTCGCGCGGGGTCAACCCGGCCAGGACGTCCTGCTTCCGGCTGCGGCCCAGCAGCTGCGCCACGACCTCGGGGTCCAGCGCGGTCCCGCCCTGGGCCACCCGGACGACGGCGTCCACGAATTCACGCACTTCGGCCACCCGGTCCTTGAGCAGATAGCCCACGCCCCGGCTCGACCCGGCCAGCAATTCCGTCGCGTACTGCTCCTCGACGTACTGCGACAGCACCAGGACACCGATGCCCGGGTAGTCCTTGCGCAGCCGCACCGCCGCCCGCACGCCCTCGTCGGTGTGCGTCGGCGGCATCCGTACGTCCGCGACCACCACATCCGGCAGCTCGCCCTGCGACGCCAGATCCCCCACTGTCTTGATCAGCGCTTCCGCGTCCCCGACACCCGCGACGACGTCGTGTCCGAGATCGGTCAGAAGCCGGGTCAGGCCCTCCCGAAGCAGCACTGAATCCTCGGCGATGACGACCCGCACCCTGTCCACCACAGCCCTGAAGCCCCCAGCAATTGAATCCCTCTCCGTTCCATCGAACGCAGAGCCCCAGCATCCCAGTATCAGGACCAACAGGCGCCCAGGTCGGGGGAATACAGGGGAATGGCGCGGGTCAGCCGCGCCAGGGGAGCTCCGCCGTGACCGTGGTCGGCCCGCCCGCCGGCGAGTCGACGACCAGGATTCCGTCGACCGCGTCCAGCCGCTCCGCGAGCCCGGCCAGGCCCGAGCCGGCCGCCGTGTCCGCCCCGCCCCGCCCGTCGTCGCTCACCTGGAGCATCAGCCGGTCGGCCGTCTGCCACACCTCGACCGTCGCCCGGGACGCCCGCGCGTGCTTGCTGACGTTCTGGAGGAGTTCGGAGACGGTGAAGTACGCGATGCCCTCGATGGCCGGGGCCGGCCGCGCCGGAAGGTCCACTTCCACCCGCACCGGCACCGTGCACCGGGAGGCCACCGCGGAGAGCGCCGCGTCCAGGCCGCGGTCGGTCAGGACGGCCGGGTGGATGCCCCGGGCCAGGTCCCGCAGCTCCTGAAGCGCGATCTTCACCTCGCCGTGTGCCTCGCCCACCATGCGCGCCGCCGCCTCCGGGTCGTGCGTCAGCTTCTCCTTGGCCAGTCCCAGATCCATCGCGAGGGCGACGAGCCTGGCCTGCGCACCGTCGTGCAGATCGCGCTCGATGCGCCGCAGGTCGGCCGCCGCGGTGTCGACGACGACGCCCCGGTCCGACTCCAGCTCGGACACGCGGGTGGCGAGCCGGGACGGGCCGAGCAGCCCGGCCACCATCACCCGGTCCACGGTCGCCAGGCCGCGTATGAGCCAAGGGGTGGCGAGGGTGATGAGCAGGCCGAACGCGCTGGTCGCGGCGAGTTCGACGGGCTGGTCGAGGTAGATGTGGTGGGTGCGGTCGCCGTACAGCTGAATGCCGTCCACGCCGGCGTACGCCGGGAACACCCCGTACCACAGCGGGTACGTGAGCATGGCCCAGCCGAACGACCACAGGACCAGCGACACGGTGAAGGCGAATATCGCCCACGGCATGTGGAGTACGGCGTACAGCAGATGGCGCCAGGACGTCCCGCTCTTGAGCATCGCGCCCATCCAGGCCATCGGCCCGCCCCCGCCCCCGTCCCCGCCACCCGGCGTGGCCCGCACGGGCGCCGGGTCCGCCACGTCCAGCTTGAGCAGGGCTCTGGCGCGGGCTCGCTCCAGCGCTCCGAAACCGCGGCAGCCGGCCAGGCACGCCGCCAGTACCGGTACGCCCAGGAAGGTGATCAGCAGGCCCATGCCCAGTGAGGTCATGGTGACCGCGAAGGTGAAGAGCACCACGCTGAGGGGGAGGCTGAGCATCAGGTAGCCGAGCTCGCGCCAGGTCCGGGCCTCGAACGGCGCGCGCAGCGCCGGGGGAAGGAAGTGCCTCTTCGGGGGGTGGCCCGCGGGCTCCCACTGGTCCCGGGTCTGCGGTGCGTACTCCGTGGCCATCGCTGCCGTCCGTTTCTGCTCTGGTACTGCTCTGGTGGTGTGGGTGAGCGGCGCTCGAGTAACTCAAGGATGGCGGGGCGGGGAGACGGGGACCATGAGGCCGGTCACCGTTTCTGACCGGGGGTTTTCCCCACCCCGGCCACCGCACCCTTGGCCGCTGCCGAAGCCCCGTCCCGGTCTCGGTGTCGGTCCCGGTCCCGGTCCCGCCACGGCAGCTCGGCCGTCACCGTCGTCGGCCCGCCCGCCGGGGAGTCGAGGACGAAGAGCCCGTCCACCGCGCCGAGCCGGTCGGCCAGACCGGCCATGCCCGTGCCGCCGTCCAGCCGCGCACCGCCGCGCCCGTCGTCCCTCACCTGGATCAGCAGCCGCTCCCCGCTCCGCCACACATCCACGGATACGGACCGCGCCCCGCTGTGCTTGCTGACGTTCTGCAGCAGCTCGGAGACCGTGAAGTACGCGATGCCCTCGATCGCCTCCGCCGGACGCGCCACCAGGTCGACGGTGACCCGCACCGGAGCCGTGCAGCGCGACGCGATCGACGACAGCGCCGCGTCCAGACCGCGGTCGGTCAGCACGGCGGGGTGGATGCCGCGCGCCAGATCACGCAGCTCCTGCAACGCCAGCTTCACCTCGCCGTGCGCCTCGTCGACCATCGCCGCCGCGGCGACGGGGTCCTTGAAGTCGCCGGTCAGCTTCTCCTTCGCCAGGCCGAGCCCCATGGCGAGCGCCACGAGCCTGGCCTGCGCCCCGTCGTGCAGATCGCGTTCGATACGCCGCAGGTCGGCGGCCGCGGTGTCGACGACGACGCCCCGGTCCGACTCCAGTTCGGCGATCCGCCGCTCCAGTTCGTCGGAGGGGCAGAGCAGGCCGCGGACCATCGCGCGGTCGGCATTGGTCATCGCCCGCGCCAGAAACGGCAGCACCGGCCACAGCACGAAGAGCCCGGTCAGCGTGACCGCGAAGGTCAGTACGCCCCAGGGCAGCCGGATGAACGCGTACAGCGCGGTCCGCCACCCCACCGGATCCTTCAGGCCCGCCCACAGCCACGCCAGGAAACCGCCCGGCCGCCGCCCCGCGGCCGCCGGGCTCGGCTCATCGACGTACACGCCGAGCAGGCTCCGCGCCCGCGCCCGTTCGACCGCGCCGAACCGGCGCGCCGCCAGCAGCCCCGCCGCCAGCAGCGGCAGGCCGATCACCGTGACCGAAAGTCCGCACCCGAGGGCGAGAACCACCACGGTGAGTACAAAGCCGAAGACAGCCATCGGCAGGTTCAGGAGGAGGTGCGCGATCTCCTTCCAGGTGTCGGAGCTGTACGGGAAGCGCACGGGCCGGGGTCGGCCGGACCGGTTTGACCGGTCGTAATCTGGGAGATGGTCGCTCGCGCCGGCAGTCATGATGCTCAGCCTGCCGGGCCCCGACCACGGATGCCATGGGGTAACTGGGTGCGCGGAAGTAGGGATAACCCCACCACTGCGTGAGACGGCTGCTTACCCGGCTTTTACCAGGGCCTAGACTCCCGTGCGTACAGATCGTCGAACGAGGCTGACGCAACCGACGCAGCCGACGCAGTCAGGGAGCGAGAGGGGCGGACGTGCCGGAACCGACGGTTCTCGCGGACGGGTACTTCCAGAGTTACTCGGTCGTCGGACTGCTCGCAGTCGTCGGCGTCCTCTTCGTCGCCGTGGCCTTCGGGGCCGGGCGGCTGCTGCGGCCTGTCGTGCCGACGCCGGAGAAGCTGCTGACGTACGAATGCGGCGTGGACCCGGTGGGCGAGGGCTGGGCGCACACACAGGTCCGCTACTACGTCTACGCCTTCCTGTACGTGATCTTCGCCGTCGACTCGATCTTCCTCTTCCCCTGGGCGACGGTCTTCGCCGCGCCGGAGTACGGCGCGACGACCCTGGTCGAGATGTTCATCTTCCTCGGCTTCCTGGCCGTGGGACTGCTGTACGCATGGAAGAAGGGCGTCCTCGAATGGACGTGACCCGCGTGACCCCCGTAGACCTCCCCGAGCCGACGCTGCTGCCTGAGCCCAAGCGGCTGGGAGCTCTCGCCCGCCTCGCGCCCGAGCCGATGAAGGTGGTCCTGAACTGGGGCCGCCGCTACAGCCTCTGGGTCTTCAACTTCGGTCTCGCCTGCTGCGCGATCGAGTTCATCGCCGCGTCAATGGCGCGCCACGACTTCATCCGGCTCGGCGTGATCCCCTTCGCGCCGGGGCCGCGCCAGGCCGACCTGATGGTCGTGTCGGGGACGGTCACGGACAAGATGGCCCCGGCCGTGAAGCGCCTGTACGAGCAGATGCCCGAGCCGAAGTACGTCATCTCCTTCGGCGCCTGCTCGAACTGCGGCGGGCCGTACTGGGACTCGTACTCGGTGACGAAGGGCGTGGACCAGATCATCCCGGTCGACGTGTACGTACCGGGCTGCCCGCCGCGGCCCGAGGCGCTGCTCCAGGGCATCCTCAAGCTCCAGGAGAAGATCGCCCGGGAGTCGCTGAGCGAGCGCTACGGCCACGGGCGGCCCTCGACTGCGGCCCTGCAGAGCGGCCTTGTAGCGCCGCCGCCGGCCCCGGGGGAGGCGGCGAAGTGAGCGAGAGGCCCAACATGACGGCGTACGACAGCCTGCCCGACGCCGTCACCGAGATCTTCGGCGAGGAAGCGACCGCCGAGCGCAGCTACGAACTGCTGACGGTCGACGTCCCGATCGGCTCATGGATCGCGGCCCTCGAAATCGCGCGCGACAAGCTGGGCTGCACGTACTTCGACTGGCTGAGCGCGGTCGACGAGCCGGGCACGGGCTTCCGCGTCTGCGCCCACGTAGTCGCCCTGGAACCCCGTACGGTCCGACGCCTCCTCCTGCGTACGACCGTCCCGCACTCGGCGCCCGCCGTGCCCTCCGCCGTGGAGATCTACGCGGGCGCGGAGTGGCACGAGCGGGAGACGCACGAGATGTTCGGCGTCGACTTCACCGGCCACCCGCACCTCGTGCCACTCCTCCTCCCCGACGGCTTCGAGGGCCACCCGCTGCGCAAGGACTTCGTCCTGGCGGCCCGGGTCGCCAAGGCGTGGCCCGGCGCGAAGGAGCCGGGGGAGTCGGACCACGGCGGCCCGAAGCGCCGCCAGATGCTGCCGCCGGGCGTACCCGACCCGAACGAATGGGGCCCCCAGAAGGGCCAGCTCCCGCCGGTCGCGGGCACGCGGCTGTCAATGTCGGACGGTGAGGTGTGCGAAGCCGGCGTGTGTGCGTGATCATCGAGTGATGAGCCCCGAAATCCGCC
>NZ_JBEXNQ010000019.1:0-169896 GCF_040611155.1 Streptomyces sp. NPDC002994 | reverse complement strand
GTCATCGGGACCAGGGGCAGGTGAGTGCGTAAGCGGAACCGGGCCGGTGGAACCATCCCTGGGCGGTGCTCGCCCAGGGCCGCGGCGGTCGCCTGAGACCGCTCCGGGCTGTCGCGTCGGGTCAGCCGCTGATCTGCTTGTGGGCGTCCCCGGCGCTGACGGAGATCTTGCGGGGCTTGGCCTGCTCGGCGACCGGGATCGTCAGGCGCAGCACGCCGGCGTCGTATGAGGCGTCGATGTGCTCGGTGTCCAGGGTTTCGCCGAGGAACAGCTGGCGGCTGAAGGAGCCGGTCGGCCGCTCGGCGACGATGACCTCGGTGTTCTCGGGTGCGCTGGGCCCGCGTTCGGCCTTGACCGTCAGCACGTTGCGTTCGACGTCGAGGTCGATGCTCTCAGGATCGATGCCGGGAAGGTCGAGCTCGACCGTGAAGGTGTCGCCTTCACGGAAGGCGTCCATGGGCATGGCCGCAGGGTGCGCTGCGGTGCCGAGGAGCTGCTGGGTCAGCCGGTCCAGCTCCCGGAACGGGTCGGTTCGCATCAGCATCGTCCTCACTCCCTCCCTCAGGATGCGTTCCATATGACCTCAATTCCTTATATAACGCCGAGGAGAAAAGTTGACAAGACCCCGCGCAACGGTGGAGACGGCCCTGCGGGGGTCTGAGACGGCAGTCCGACCACAAGGGCTATGACGGTGGGCGCGCCCGTGACGATGTTCAGCGAGAGTCCGGAAGACCCGTTCGCTCTGCGCCGGGTGGCGTCGGTGGTGCTGAACAATCGCGGCCGGGTGGTCGGCTGGAGTGAGCGGGCCGAGGAGTTGCTCGGTTATCCGGTCGGGGAGGTGATCGGCCGGCCCGCGCTTGAGTTCCTGGTCGACCCCGGCGACCGGCCGGTCGTCAGCGACGTCGCGGCGCAGTGCGTGAGGGCACGGGGCTGGTTCGGGGTGGTGCCCCTCCGGCATCGCGGCGGGCACCGGGTGGAACTGGGGCTCAGGGCGCGCGTGGTCACGAGGGCCGACTCGGAGCAGGAATGGTTCCTGGTCGGTGCGCCGGCGGATGAGGTCACCCGGTGGGAGCTGGACCGTGCGGTCCTGGACGGGATGTTCCGCCGGTCCCCGATCGGTCTTGTCGTCCACAGCCCGGACCTGAGGGTCGTGCGGGTCAATCGGGCCATCGCACGGGTGAGCGGGCTGCCGACCGAGCGGCATGTGGGCCTTCGCAGCGCCGACATGCTGGTCAGCGAGGACGCCCAGGTGGTGGAGAGCCGGCTGCGCCGGGTCCTGGAGACAGGACGGCCCGAGATCTTCACCGAACAGTCCTCCCGTCTGCGGCGGGATCCACACCGCGAGCTGGTGGTGTCCGCCTCGTCGTTCCGGATGGAGGACTCCACCGGCCGGGTGATCGGGGTCACCGAGCTGATCGAGGACGTCACCGACCGCCACCGCGCCCGGCGCAGGCTTGCCCTGCTCAACGAAGCCAGTGCCCGCATCGGGACGACGCTCGACGTGGGGCAGACCGCCCGCGAACTGGCCGATGTGGCCGTGCCCGACCTCGCCGATCACGTGTCGGTGGACCTGCTGGAGCCGGTGCCCCGCGGCGAGGACCCGCCGCAGGAGACGACGGGGCCGGTTTCCCGGATGGCTGTACGGAGCGTGTCGGTTCAAGAAGCGCAGTTGATGCATCCGGTCGGCGAATTGATTCACCTCCGTCCGGAGGCACCGCAAGCCAGGTGCCTGGCCGAGCGGCGACCGGTGCTCGAACCGGCTGCCGGCGTCTCCTCCGCGTGGTACTCGCTGGAACCTCCACGCGCCGCGGGCGCCGTCGACCTGGACGTCCACTCGCTCATGGTGGTACCGCTCGCGGCACGCGGCCAGGTGCTGGGCGTGGTCAGTCTGTGGCGGTCGCGGCGCCCGGAACCGTTCGAGGAGGACGACCTCACGCTGGCCCAGGAGTTCGCCTCCCGCGCCGCCGTCACCATCGACAACGCCCGCCGCTACACCCAGCAGCAACAGGCCGCGCTCACGCTGCAACGCAGCCTGCTTCCGCGTGACGTACCCGAACACCCCGCCATCGAGGTCGCCCACCGCTACCTGCCGGCCAGTGCCGCCTCAGGCCTCGGAGGGGACTGGTTCGACGTCATCCCCCTCTCCGGGACCCGAGTCGCCCTCGTCGTGGGCGACGTCGTAGGCCACGGGATCCACGCTGCGGCCACGATGGGCCGGCTGCGCACCGCCGTGCACACTCTGGCCAGCCTCGACCTCGAACCGGACGAGGTCCTCTCCCGACTGGACGACCTGGTCAGCCTCCTGGCCGCAGAGGAGGAGGCCGTCAGCGGCGACCTGCCGCAGACCGAGCAGGTCGTCGGCGCGACCTGCCTGTACGCGGTGTACGACCCGATCTCCCGGCGCTGCGCCGTCGCGTGTGCCGGGCATCTTCCGCCGGCGGTGGCGACCCCGGAGGGACGGGTGAGCCTGCTCGACATGCCTGTCGGGCCGCCGCTCGGTCTCGGCGGACTGCCGTTCGAGATGAGCGAGTTGGAGCTCGCCGAGGGCAGCCTGCTCGCCCTCTACACCAACGGGCTCATCGAGACGCGGCACGGTGACATCGACGTACCACTGGCTCGCCTGCGCGCAACGCTGACCCGGCCCGCGCACGTTGGAGCAGACGTGCCAGGCGGTGTTGGATTCAGTGCTGACCGGCCACCCCACCGATGACGTCGCGCTGCTCATCGCCCGTACCCGTGTACTGCCACCCGAGAAGGTCGCGACCTGGGAGCTGCCCGCGGAAGCCACCACGGCTGCCCGGGCGAGGGCGCTGACGAGGGCCAAGCTGGCCGAGTGGGGGCTGGGGGAACTGACGTTCACCACCGAGTTGGTCGCGAGCGAGCTGGTCACCAACGCCTACCGGTACGCCGGCGGACCGGTGGTGCTGCGGCTCATCCATGACGAGAACCTGATGTGTGAGGTCTCCGACACGAGCAGCACTTCCCCCCACCTGCGCCGGGCTCGCAGCACCGACGAGGGTGGGCGCGGCCTTTTCCTGGTGGCCCAGTTCACCGAGCGCTGGGGCACCCGCTATACGCGGGACGGTAAGACGGTGTGGACGGAGCAGACACTGAGCTGAGGGTGTCTTGGCGCTCGCTGTCGACACGACCTTGGAATCGGACTCCGACACAGGCTTGATTGCCGGTGCCGTGCGTGAGGATAGGTAGTGCGCGTTACGAAGCGCGGGGCGCGGTACTCAACACTTGCAAACCGACGAACGTCAAGAGTAAGCAGCAAGCAGAAGGAACACCGACACAGGAAGAAGGACGGACGTGTCCGGCAGCGAAAGCGAGAACCCAGCAATCCCTTCCCCGACCCCTACGCCGACTCGGCCCAGGACGAACAGGGACTGGTGGCCGAATCAGCTGGACCTTCAGGTTCTCCACCAGCACTCTCCCCGGTCCAATCCGATGGGCGAGGACTTCGACTACGCAGAGGAGTTCGAGACCCTCGACCTCGACGCGCTGAAGCGGGACGTCTTCGAGGTGATGACGACGTCGCAGGACTGGTGGCCTGCCGACTACGGCCACTACGGGCCGCTTTTCATCCGGATGAGCTGGCATGCCGCGGGTACGTACCGCATTGCCGACGGCCGGGGTGGTGGCGGCAGCGGCGCTCAGCGCTTCGCCCCCCTCAACAGCTGGCCGGACAACGCGAGCCTCGACAAGGCGCGCCGTTTGCTCTGGCCGGTCAAGCAGAAGTACGGCCGGAAAATCTCCTGGGCCGATCTTCTGGTCTTCGCCGGAAACTGTGCCATGGAATCGATGGGCTTCAAGACATTCGGGTTCGGCTTCGGGCGAGAGGACATCTGGGAACCCGAGGAGATCTTCTGGGGGCCCGAGGACACATGGCTCGGAGATGAGCGCTACAGCGGCGACAGGGAACTCGCCGGTCCTTTCGGCGCCGTGCAGATGGGACTGATCTACGTCAATCCGGAGGGGCCCAACGGCAACCCGGATCCGACGGCTGCCGCCAGGGACATTCGCGAGACGTTCCGGCGTATGGCGATGAATGACGAGGAGACGGTCGCGCTCATCGTCGGCGGCCACACGTTCGGCAAGTGTCATGGTGCGGTCGATCCCTCGTACATCGGTCCGGAACCCGAGGCCTGCCCCATCGAGCAGCAAGGCCTCGGCTGGAGGAACACGTACGGCACCGGCAAGGGCGCCGACGCGCTCACCAGTGGGCTCGAGGGCGCATGGACCTCCGAGCCGACGAAGTGGGACAACGGGTACCTGGACAACCTGTACAGGTACGACTGGGAGCTGACGACGAGCCCCGCCGGTGCGAAGCAGTGGACGCCCACGGATCCCTCGGCCAAGGGAACTGTGCCCGACGCTCATGATCCGTCGAAGCGGCACGCTCCCATGATGCTGACGACGGACCTCGCGCTGAAGGTGGACCCGATCTACGGGCCGATCACGAAGAGGTTCCACGAGAACCCGGACGAGCTCGCGGTGGCGTTCGCCAAGGCCTGGTACAAGCTGTTGCACCGCGACATGGGACCCCTGTCGCGTTACCTGGGGCCGTGGATCGCCGAGCCGCAGCTGTGGCAGGACCCCGTTCCCGAGGTCGATCACGAGCTGGTCGCGGACGAGGACATCGCTGCCCTCAAGGGCAGGATTCTCACCTCTGGCTTGTCCATCCCCCAGCTGGTCACCACCGCTTGGGCGTCGGCGGCAAGTTTCCGTGGCACCGACAAGCGCGGCGGGGCCAATGGGGCTCGCATCCGACTCGCGCCGCAAAAGGACTGGGAGGTCAATGACCTGCCGGCGGTGACCGAGACCGTGCAGACCCTCGACCGGATCAGGCAGGACTTCAACCGCTCACAGGCCGGCGGAAAGAAGGTTTCGCTCGCCGACCTGATCGTCCTGGGCGGGTGCGCGGCCGTCGAGCAAGCCGCGAAGAACGCTGGGCACGACGTCACGGTCCCGTTCGCACCGGGGCGAACGGACGCCTCGCAGGAGCAGACCGACGTGGAGGCGTTCGCCGTGCTCGAACCCAGGGCGGACGGGTTCCGCAACTACCTCCGGGAGGGAGAGAAGCTGTCACCGGAGACTCTCCTGCTGGACCGCGCCAACCTGTTGATGCTGACCGCCCCTGAGATGACGGTTCTGATCGGCGGCATGCGGGCCCTGAACACCGGCTTCGCGGGGTCCCCGCACGGCGTCTTCACGCACCGGCCCGAGACACTGACCAACGACTTCTTCGTCAACCTGCTCGACATGGGCACGGAGTGGAAGGCGTCGGCCTCGGCCGAGAACGTATTCGAAGGTCGGGATCGCGCCACGGGCAAGGCCAAGTGGACGGCCACCGCGGTCGACCTCGTCTTCGGTTCGAACTCCCAGCTCCGAGCCGTCTCGGAGGTCTACGCGTCCCAGGACGCGGGAGAGAAGTTCGTGCGTGACTTCGTGGCAGCGTGGAACAAGGTCATGAACCTCGACCGGTTCGACCTCGCCTGAGCCCGATGTCCGGGTCGGCCGCTCACCGGCCGGCCCGGACACCCCCGGGAGGACCTTCGCAGCGCGCAGGCTGCCGCAATGGCACGGGAGCGCTCCCAAATAACCCGTGCAACATGCCCTTGCCAAGGCACCAAGACGCCCCTACAGTCCCAGCCGAATGGAGATGGGAGCGCTCCCAAGAGGGCTCCCGGGTTGAACCCGCCACCGGCTGAAGGGCAGCGTCCAATGAGACCGTTACGAAGAGGAAGACGGCGTCTGCGAACGCTGGTTGCCGCGGTAGTCACCGCAGGACTCATATCGGTGGGCGGCCTCGCCGGCGGAACGACGGCCCAGGCCGCCCCAGTGGTGGAAGACGCCGCGAGCGGCGCCGCCGCGGCCGGTGACGACTGGCTTCACACCAAGGGCAACAAGATCGTCGACGCGAACGGTGACGAGGTCTGGCTCACCGGCGCCAACTGGTTCGGCTTCAACGCCTCCGAGCGGGTCTTCCACGGACTGTGGTCCGGCAACATCACCGGCATCACCAAATCGATGGCCGACCGCGGCATCAACATGGTCCGGGTGCCGATCTCGACGCAACTCCTCCTGGAGTGGAAGAACGGCCAGGCGACCGTCCCGTCCGGCGTCAACAACCATGCCAACCCCGAGATCGCCGGCAAGACCTCACTGGAGGTCTTCGACTTCTGGCTGCGCCTGTGCGAGCAGTACGGCATCAAGGTGATGCTCGATGTGCACAGCGCGGAGGCCGACAACTCCGGTCACAACTACCCGGTGTGGTGGAAGGGCGCCATCACGTCCGAGCAGTTCTACGCCGCGTGGGAATGGGTGACAGCCCGCTACAAGGCCGACGACACCCTCGTCGCCATGGACATCAAGAACGAGCCCCACGGCAAGGCGAACGAAGCCACCCGCGCCAAATGGGACGGCTCCACCGACCAGGACAACTTCAAGTACGCCTGCGAGACAGCGGGCAAGCGGATCCTCGCCATCAACCCGAACGTCCTGGTGCTGTGCGAAGGCATCGAGGTGTACCCCAAGGCCGGTGTGAGCTGGACCTCCACCACCCCGGCCGACTACTACTCCACCTGGTGGGGCGGCAACCTGCGTGGCGTACGCGACCACCCGGTCGACCTCGGCGCCAACAGCGACCAGCTCGTGTACTCCCCGCACGACTACGGCCCGCTCGTGTACGCCCAGCCCTGGTTCACCGGCACCTGGGACCGCACGACCCTCGAACGCGACGTCTGGGATCCCAACTGGCTCTACCTGCACAAGGAGAACAAGTCGCCGCTCCTCATCGGTGAATGGGGCGGCTTCCTCGACGGCGGACCGAACGAGAAGTGGATGAAGGCGCTGCGCGATCTCATCGTGGAGAACCGCATGCACCAGACCTTCTGGTGCATGAACCCCAACTCCGGTGACACGGGCGGCCTGCTGCTCGGCGACTGGAAGTCGTGGGACGAGCAGAAGTACGCCCTGCTGAAGCCCGCCCTGTGGCAGCACGGCGGCAAGTTCGTCAGCCTCGACCACGAGGTCCCGCTCGGCGGCACCGGGAGCACCACGGGCATCAGCCTGACCGACGTGTACGGAGGCGGGGAGCCCGACCCGACCGACACCACCGCACCCACCGTGCCGGCCGGGCTCAACTCCACCGCCACGACGGCGAACAGCGTGTCCCTGTCGTGGTCGGCTTCGACGGACAACGTGCGCGTGAGCGGTTACGACGTCTACCGGGGCACGGCCAAGGTGAACGCCGCCCCCGTGACCGGCACGTCGTTCACCGACACGGGCCTGACCCCCTCGACCGCGTACAGCTACACCGTGCGGGCACGGGACGCGGCGGGCAACGTGTCGGCGCCGTCGGCGGCGTTGAGCGTGACGACCCGGGCCCAAGACGGTGGTGGCGGCGGTCCATCGGGCGCGGTGAAGGTCCGGTACAAGAACAATGACAGCTCCGCCACGGACAACGCCATCCGCCCGGGGCTCCAGGTCGCCAACACCGGATCCACCTCCCTCGACCTGAGCACGGTGTCGGTTCGCTACTACTTCACACGGGACGGCGGGTCGCCCTCCGTCAGCGCGTGGTGCGACTACGCGGCGGTCGGGTGCGCGCAGGTGAAACTGAAGGTCGTCCCACTGACCACACCGCTCACGGGCGCGGACGCCTACCTGGAGGTGACGTTCGCCGGCGGCTCCCTCGCGGCGGGCAAGGACACCGGTGACATCCAGCTCCGGATGAGCAAGTCGGACTGGTCGAACTTCAACGAGGCCAACGACTACAGCCGTTCGACGGCGACCGCGTACGCCGATGCCCCCGCCGTCCCCGCGTACACCGGCACCACCCTGGCCTGGGGCGCACCGCCCGCCTGACCGGTCACGCCGCCCCCTCTCATCGACGTACGGAAGGACCATTCCGTTGCGCGTGCCTACCTGGCTGAACCCCCGAAGAACCCGGCGCCGTACCACAGCTTCAGCGGTCGCGGCCACGGTCGCCGCCGGTCTCCTCGTCCCCCTGTCGCTGTCGGCCCCGGCCTCCGCCGCGCCCGCCTTCAACTACGGCGAGGCGCTCCAGAAGTCCGTCTCGTTCTACGAGGCGCAGCAGTCCGGCAAGCTTCCCGACACCAACCGCGTCGACTGGCGCGGCGACTCCGGCCTGAACGACGGCAAGGACGCCGGCCTCGACCTCACCGGCGGGTGGTACGACGCCGGTGACCACGTCAAGTTCGGTCTGCCGATGGCGTTCTCCGCGACCATGCTGGCCTGGGGCGGAGTGGAGGAGAAGGCGGCGTACACCTCCTCCGGGCAGTTGCCGCACCTGAAGAGCAATCTCCGTTTCGTCAACGACTACTTCCTCAAGGCACACCCCTCCCCGAATGTGCTGTACGGGCAGGTGGGGAACGGCGCCGACGACCACAAGTGGTGGGGCCCGGCCGAGGTGATGCCGATGGCACGGCCCGCCTACAAGATCGACGCGTCCTGTCCCGGCTCCGACCTCGCCGGCCAGACCGCCGCCGCCATGGCGTCCTCGTCGATGGTGTTCGCCGACAGTGACCCGGCGTACGCCGCGAAGCTCGTGACGCACGCCAAGCAGTTGTACGCCTTCGCCGACACCTACCGCGGCAAGTACAGCGACTGCATCACCGACGCGAAGTCGTACTACAACTCCTGGAGCGGCTACCACGACGAGCTGGTGTGGGGCGCCATCTGGCTCCACAAGGCCACCGGCGACGCGGCCTACCTGGCCAAGGCCGAGTCGTACTACGACAACCTCTCCACCGAGCCGCAGACCACCACCCGCTCCTACCGCTGGACGCTGTCCTGGGACGACAGCTCCTACGGGGCGTACGTCATGCTGGCGCAGCTCACCGGCAAGCAGAAGTACGTCGACGACGCCAACCGCTGGCTCGACTGGTGGACGGTCGGCGTCAACGGTCAGCGGGTGCGGTACTCGCCCGGGGGGCAGGCCGTTCTCGACAGTTGGGGCTCACTGCGGTACGCCGCCAACACCGCCTTCGCGGCACTCCAGTATTCCGACTGGCTGACCGGCGACAGCGAGCGCAAGAGCCGCTACCACGACTTCGCGGTACGGCAGATCAACTACGCGCTCGGCGACAACCCGCGCAAGGCCAGCTACGTCGTCGGCTTCGGCGTCAATCCGCCGACCAAGCCGCACCACCGGACCGCCCACGGCTCGTGGACGGACCAGATCAACAGCCCGGTCGAGAGCAGGCACACGTTGTACGGCGCGCTGGTCGGGGGGCCGAGCGCGCCGGACGACACGTACACCGACGACCGGTCGAACTATGTGAACAACGAGGTGGCTACGGACTACAACGCGGCCTTCACCGGGGCGCTGGCCCGGTTGTACGGGGAGTACGGCGGCAGCCCGCTCGCCGACTTCCCGAGGCCGGAGCAGCCGGACGGACCCGAGATCTCCGTACAGGCGTCGGTGAACGCCACCGGGCCGGGCTTCACGGAGATCAAGGCGTATCTGGTCAACAAGTCGGCCTGGCCGGCGAGGGCGCTGACCGACGCCTCGCTGCGCTACTACTTCACCCTGGAGCCGGGCGTCACCCCGGACCAGATCAGCTACACCACCAACTACAACCAGTGCGGCAAGGTCAGAGGGCCCACGCAGTACAAGAACGACGTCTACTACGTGACTGTGGACTGCTCGGACGCGACGATCGCCCCGGCGGGGCAGTCGGCGTATCGCAAGGAGGTGCAGTTCCGGATCAGTTCGGCGGGGGCCTGGAACCCGGCGAACGACTGGTCGTACCCCTCGTCGGCGACGACACCCGGCACCACCCCGGTGGACGCGCCGAACATCGTGCTGATGGAGGGCTCGGCGAAGCAGTGGGGTGCCACGCCTGACGGTACGGCGCCGACCCCGACTCCCACCCCGACCCCGACACCTACGCCCACACCTACCCCACCGCCCCCGGGTTCGTGCGCGGTCACCTACAAGGTCACAGCCTCGTGGGGCGGTGGATTCACCACCGACCTCGCGGTGAAGAACACCGGCACCACCGCGATCGACGGCTGGAAGCTCGGCTTCGCCTTCAAGGGCACCGAGAAGGTCACCAGCGCCTGGAACGCGACCGTCTCCCAGAGCGGCGCCGAAGTGACCGCCACCAACGTCGGCCACAACGCCGCCATTGCGGCGGGCGCCGCTGTGTCCTTCGGATTCCAGGGCTCCGGTGCGCCTGCCGGCGCGCCCACGGGCTTCACACTGAACGGGAAGGACTGCGCCTGACCGAGGACGCTCCGCCGCTGCCCCACGCAGGGGGCAGCGGCGTCGCGACGGCCTCAGAGAGGTGAGACGTCGAGGCCGGGCAGGTCGGCCGGTGCCGGGCAGATCCTGCGGCCGTAGTGGTCGAAGACGTACAGATGCGCCAGGTCGACGAGGAGCGGAACCTGCGTGCCGGTCCGCAGCCGCATGTCCGGGCCCGTACGGACGACAAGGTCGCTCGCCCCGAGCGTGGGGCGCTGCGAGTCGTACGCGGTGCCCCCGGGCGGCGCCGCGAGGTCCGGCTCGTCGAGGACCACGACCGGCCCCGCGATGTGCTGAGCCGCCCGCTCCCTCAGCCGGGACAGCATGCCCGGCGCCGGAGTGCCCCAGCGGCGACGTACGGCCGGTTGCGGCCGAGGCGACTCCAGATCCGGTACGACGGCGGGATGGGAGCCGGTGTTGAGGTGTACGAGTGCCTCGTGCCCCTGGTACTCCATGTGCTCGACCAGCCCGCTGATCGCGACCTCACCGGGGCGGGCCTCACTGGGCGTGGCGATCCGTACGGCCTCCGAGCGCAGCCCGACGACGAGCCGTTTGCCCTGCTGGATGCGGAGCAACTGGTGGTCGGGGCTGAGGGGCTCGGGAAGGCGCAGCCGCTGCGCGCCGAGAGCGATCGACATCGCGCCCTCCAGCGGCGCGTGCACGACGGCCTGGAGGAGGTTGATGCGCGGGGTGCCGATGAACGCGGCGACGAAGATGTTCTCCGGGAGCCCGTAGGCGTCCCGGGGGCGGCTGAGCTGCTGGAGCACGCCGCCGCGCATGACCGCGACCCGGTCGCCGAGCGACATCGCCTCGGACTGATCGTGCGTGACGTACACGGTTGTCACCCCCAGTTCGCGGGTGAGGTGCGCGATCTCGGAGCGCAGATGGCTACGCAGTTTCGCGTCGAGATTGGACAGCGGCTCGTCCATCAGGAAGACGGAGGGCCGCCGGGAGATGGCCCGTCCCATGGCGACGCGCTGGCGCTCACCGCCGGAGAGCTGCGCGGGGTAGCGGTCGAGGATGTCCTCGATGCCGAGCTTCCGGGCGGTGGCCTCGACGCGTGGGCCGGGGTCCTCTCCGGGGGCCTCGAAACGCAAGGGGAAGCCGATGTTGTCGCGGCTGGTCATGTTCGGATAGAGGGCGAAGTTCTGGAAGACCATGGCCATGCCGCGCTGCCCCGGCGGCAGGTGATTGGCGTACTCACCGTCGAGGTACAGATCGCCCGCGGTGATGTCCTCAAGTCCGGCGATCATGCGAAGGACAGTTGATTTTCCGCATCCGGAAGGGCCGAGCAGCACTAGGAACTCGCCGGGGGCGATGTCGAGGGAGACGCGGTCGACGGCGCGAACAGCCCGGTCGTACGTCTTGGAAACGCTGTGCAGGGAGATTGAGCCAGACATGTGGTTCCGCCCAGGGCAAATCAGCGCGACGGCTGCGGCCAGAAGTGACAACTGGGCACGCAACGTAGCCGGTTACTGACGAGTCGGGAATGGTCTGGACCGAAAGATTCACGTCCGACGTCTTGACGCGGCATCTGCGACCTCGGACATTGGGAGCGCTCCCAAAACCACTCCCACCGCACGCGTGACTCCCCATGTCTCAGGCACCGCGCACCTCCCTACTCCCCGCTGGAGGACCCGGCGTGTCGCATCATCCGCCTCCCCTTTCCCGTACGACTCGGCGTCGCAGACGCTCGGCGCCGGGTGTCGCCGCCCTGGCCGCTCTCGGCGGCCTGCTGGTCGGCGCCGTGGCCGCCTCACCCGCCACAGCTCTACCCGCAGTCGCACCCGCAGCCGCCGCCGAACCGGCCGACGAAGCGCCCGAACTCATCACCAACGGCGACTTCTCCCAAGGCACCGCCTCCTGGTGGTGGACCGACAACAGTCCCGCCGCGGTCGTGGACGGCCGCCTGTGCGCCGATGTCCCGGCAGGCACAGCCAACCCGTGGGACGCCATCATCGGGCAGAACGCGCTCGCTCTCGCCGCCGGCGAGGGATACACGCTCAGCTATACGGCGACCTCGACGGTGCCCCTCACCATCCGTACCAACGTGCAGCTGGGGGCCGATCCCTGGACCACGGAACTCTCCGCGGCGCAGCAGGTCGGGGAGAGCGCCGAGCGCGTCAGCCACACCTTCACGGCGGCGGCTGACCACGACGCCGCGCAGCTCGTCTTCCAACTCGGGGGCAGTGAAAAGGCGTTCACCTTCTGCCTCGACGACGTTTCGCTGCGTGGCGGCACCGCACCGCCCCCGTACGAACCGGACACCGGCTCTCCCGTCCGCGTCAACCAGGTCGGCTACCTCACCCACGGCCCGAAGAGCGGCACGTACGTCACTGAGGCGACCGAGCCACTTCCCTGGACGCTCAACGCCGCCGACGGGACCCGGCGGGCCAGTGGCACGACCACCCCGGCAGGCGTCGACACCACCTCACGGCAGAACGTCCACACCTTCGACTTCGGCACAGTCACCACCGCCGGACAGGGCTACACCGTCACGGTCGCGGGGGACAAGAGTGAGCCGTTCGCCATCGGCGACGACCTCTACGCGTCGCTGCGCACCGACGCGCTCGCGTACTTCTACCACAACCGCAGCGGCATCGAGATCGACGCGGACCTCGTCGGGGAGGAGTACGCCCGCCCGGCCGGCCACGTCAACGTGAGCCCCAACCAAGGCGACAACGACGTGCCGTGCCAGCCGGGTGTGTGCGACTACCGCCTCGACGCGGCCGGCGGCTGGTACGACGCCGGTGACCACGGCAAGTACGTCGTCAACGGTGGCATATCCGTGGCCCAGTTGATGTCCGCCTTCGAACGGACCCTGACCGAGGAGAACGCCGACGCCGCACCCCTCGCCGACGGCGAACTTCCGCTGCCGGAGCACGGCAACGCCACCCCCGACATCCTCGACGAGGCCCGCTGGGAGATGGACTTCCTCATGCGCATGCAGGTCCCGGCGGGCGAGCCGCTGGCCGGTATGGCGCACCACAAGCTGCACGACAAGGCATGGACCGGCCTGCCGACCCGGCCCGACCGTGACCCCCAGCCCCGCGAACTGCATCCGCCGTCCACCGCGGCCACCCTCAACCTGGCGGCCACCGCCGCCCAGTGCGCCCGCCTCTTCGCGCCGTACGACGCCGCCTTCGCGTCCCGCTGCGACAAGGCGGCCCGTACCGCCTGGAACGCGGCGAAGGCACACCCGGACATCCTGGCCGATCCCAACGACGGCACGGGCGGCGGCGCGTACTCCGACACCGACGTACGGGACGAGTTCTACTGGGCGGCGGCGGAACTGTTCATCACCACCGGGCAGGACGCCTACCGTCAGGCACTTCTCGGCTCACCGCTGCACGGCGACACCGACGCCCTCTTCCCGCGCGGCGGCATGTCGTGGCAATCAACGGCGGGCCTGGGCGCGCTGGACCTGGCGACCGTGCCCAACCGGCTCTCCGCCGACCAGCTCAAGGCGGTGCGCGCCGCGGTGACGCGAGCGGCGGACGGTTACGCGGCCGACTCCGACAAGGCCGCGTACGGCATTCCGTACGCCCCCTCCGACGGCCACTACGTGTGGGGCTCGAACGGCCAGGTCGCCAACAACATGGTGGTCCTGGGCACAGCGCACGACCTGACCGGCAAGGCCGCCTACCGGGACGCCGTGCTGCGCGGGCTGGACTACCTCCTGGGCCGCAACCCGCTCAACACGTCGTACGTCACCGGCTACGGTGAGCGGGACGCGCGCAACCAGCACCACCGGTTCTGGGCCCACCAGCTCGATCCGTCCCTGCCGAACCCCGCGCCCGGCTCCCTCGCCGGCGGACCGAACGACGCCATCCAGGACCCGCTGGCACAGAGCAAGCTGAAGGGGTGCGCCCCGGCGATGTGCTACATCGACCACATCGAATCGTGGGCGACGAACGAGGTCACCATCAACTGGAACGCCCCCATGGCCTGGATCGCCGGTTACGCCGACGACCTGGGCGGCGGCGAGACCCGGACGGCTACCTGCGAGGTCGCGTACACCTCACAGCGGTGGGACGGCGGCTTCACCACCCAGGTCGTACTGAAGAACACCGGCACCCGGGCGCTCAGCCCCTGGCAGCTCACGTGGTCGTTCGCCGACACTCAGCGGGTGACCGACACCTGGGGAGCCACCATTTCCCAGACCGGCCCTGCCGTCGTGGCCAAGTCGCTGAGCTGGAACGCGAGCCTGCCGCCCGGCGGAACCGCGCGCTTCGGCTTCAACGGAAAGTCGACCGGCCAGGTGAACGACCCCCGGGTCTTCAGGCTGAACGGTCGGCCCTGCGGGGTGACGCCGGTCCGCTGAGCGCGTCATGAAGGGCGTCTGACGGGCATATGCCCAGGTCAGACGCCCTTCATGCGCCTCACATGTGCTCCGCGCCCGCCTTGATCGCTGCGCGGATGCGGACGTACGTGCCGCAGCGGCAGATGTTGCGTATCCCGTCCAGGTCGTCGTCGGTGATCCGGCGGCCTTCCTCCTTGACGCGGCGGACCAGGGCGACGGCGGCCATGATCTGGCCGGGCTGGCAGTAGCCGCACTGGGCCACGTCTTGGTCGAGCCAAGCCTGCTGCATCGGGTGCAGTCCGGCGCCGACGGTGGCCGCAAGCCCTTCGATCGTGGTGACTTCGTCGGTCGGCCGCAGGTCCTTGACGGGGATCGCGCAGGGGTTGGCGGCCTTGCCGTTGAGGTGGCTGGTGCAGGCTTTGCACACGTTGATGCCGCAGCCGTACTTCGGTCCGGTGATGCCGAGGATGTCGCGCAGCACCCACAGCAGTCGCTCGTCATCGGCGGCATCGACGGTGACCTGTTCGCCGTTGACGCGGAAGGTGTGTTCAGGCACGGGGGCCGGCTCCTGTCTTCAACGGACGTGTTCCAGGCCGTCGGTGGGGGACGCGGGGATCGGAGGAACGGTGGGTTTGGGGCTGAAGGAGAGGGTGCTGTGGTTGATGGGGAAGCTTGTCGGCATGGTGCCAGTGGCCCGGCCGTAGGCGCAGGCGACCGCGGCCATCGACGCGGCGACGCCGAGTTCTCCCGCACCTCCGGGTTCCCCGGTGGTCGTCGGCATGACGATGATCTCCAGCTCAGGTGGTGTGTTCCACTGCCGGGTGTAGAAGTAGTTGTCCCAGCTGGCCTCGAGGAAGTACCCGTCGCGCAGGTGCAGGCCGGCGGTCAGCGTCTGGGCGATCCCGTCCATGAGGCAGCCCATCATCTGGGCCTCCAAGCCGCGGGGGTTGACGGCCAGGCCGACGTCCACGGCGATGACGGCCTTGGTGACACGTGGCCCGGCCACGCCGTCGCGGATGGGGCGGTTGACTGTCTCGGGCCGGCAGTCGATCTCCACGAGCACCGCGCTGACCGCGTGGTACTCGGAGTGGAAGGCGATGCCCTGCGCGGTGCCGTCCGGCATGGCGCGGCCCCAGTTTCCGGCCTCGGCGACCTTGTCAAGCGCCGCCCGGGAGCGGTCGTCGCGGAGGAAGTCGTGCCGGAACCGGTAGGGGTCCTTGCCCATCTTCGACGCGAGCCGGTCGACGATCAGCTCCCGTGCGCAGGTGACGTCGGGGGAGTAGACGCCCCGCATACTGCCGGTGTTGAAGCTCTTGTCGGTTTCGGCGAGCAGTCGGCTGTGGGCGCCGAAGTGGTAGGGCATCGACTGGGAGAGCTGGAAGAACGTCTCGGAGAAGCCGATGTCGCCCACCGGAAGTTTCGCGGCCAGGGCGGTGAAGACTTCGCCGAGCCCATGGCCGAGGTCGGTGGCCACGCTGGTGTGCCGTTGCTTGTAGCTGAGCACTGAATCGCCGAGGTAGGCGGCGCGCACCCGGGAGATGGCCATGGGGTGGGTGCGCCCCTGGCGGGAGTCGTCGGCCCGGTGCCACATGAGTTTGACGGGTTTGCCGATTTCCCGTGATATCTCGGCGGCTTCCAGTGCGGCGTCGTGGAACAGCTTGCGCCCGAAGGAGCCGCCGCCTTCGGTGACATGCACGGTGACTGCGTGGAGCGGCAGCCCGAGCTTGGCGGCGATGGCCTGTTGGGCGACGATCGGTGCCTTGAGGCCCGACCAGATCTCCGCGCGGTCGGACCGCACGTCGGCGATGGCGCAGTTGGTCTCCAGGGCGCTGTTGCTGCGGAAGTGGAAGGTGAAGGAGGCCTCCACCGACGGAGTCACCGGGGGAAGCCCGAGCGACAGTTCGGCTGCGCGCAACTGCTTCCGTACGGACTCGTCGGACTTCCCCTCCGCGCTGCCGGGTTTCCAGGACACCTTTAGGGCGCGCACGGCGTCGATGCACTGGCCGAATGTCTGAGCGCGCACGGCAACGCCGGTGGAGATCACCGCGACATCGGTGATGCCGGGCATGGCGCGGACCTGGGCGAGGTTGGTGACGGAGCCGACCTTGCCGTTGATGGTCGGCGGACGGCAGACCATGGTCGGCCTGGCGTCGGGGACATTGAGGTCCATCGCGAACTTCTTGCGACCGGTGACGGCGTCGAGCGCGTCGATACGGCTGCGTGGCGTGCCGATGACGGTGAAGTCCCGGCGCTCCTTGAGGTCCACGGACACGTGCCGCGACTCGACACTCGCGGCCTTCTCGGCGAGAGCACCGATGCCGATGCTCCCGCCCACGAGGTCGGTGACGACGCCGGCCTTCAAGGTGAGGTCGGTGACCGCCGCGCCGAGCTCGATCGCCGCTGCGTCGAGGAGGCGGCCCCGGGCGACGGCGGCGGCGACCCGGACCGGGGTGAAGGTCGAGATCGTCGTGTTCGAAGCACCGGTGAGCTGATTGAACACCAGCTCGGGCCGCGCGTCGGCCGGCGTGACCCGCACCTTGTCGAGCGGTACGTCCATCTCCTCGGCGATCAGCATGGCTGTCGACGTGGTGATGCCTTGCCCGACCTCGGCTCTAGGCATCGCGAACGAAACGGTGCCGTCCGTGTGGACCACGACCTTGATCAGGTTCGAGGTCGGCAGAGCCGCCGCGGTCATCACGTCGTTGAGGTCGACCAGCTCGGTGATGTCCGCCGACGGGATCCCGGCCGCCGCGGTCCCGGCTGTGGCCTTCGGCGCCCGGCCGATTTCGGCGGCGGTCACCAGCGTTGGAGCGGCCAGCACGTAGCCGAGGAACCGGCGCCGGCCGATGCCGGGTGCAGGGGACTCGGACCGAGTCGTACGAGCAGGGGGCCGAGCCGGACGGTCATCTCTGGTCATCGACGACGCCCTTCACCCATCGCTCCACACGGCACCATCTCGTCTTCATCCGTTCTCCTGCGGCTCGCTGTCGTACGTGCGCGTGACCCGGGCTCTTCCCCGGCGCGGCCGGAGGTCAGGCGGGACGGTTCGCGTCGGGGATCTCAATGTTGATGGGTTTGCCCTCGGACAGGAAGAGCAGGACGAACCTGCGGATGGCTTCCTCCATGGTCCAGGCGGCTTCCGGGACCAGCGGCAGTGGAATCAGGCCCTCGCGGAAGGCTACAAGGAGTGGCCAGGCGTTCCTGATCACCGGCTCCCAGAAGGGCTCCTCGGACAGTCCGATCAGGTCGCCGACCCGGTCACCGAGTGTGTACCGGGAGAACGCACTGACCAGGGGGCGGCTCAGACCGCCGTCGATCTCGGCGACGATGTCGAGGAGCATTTCGGTCAGCTTGACGCCTTCGGTGGTGCGGCCCAGGGCCGGGTCGAGGAGTTGCTTGGACTGGGCGTTGGCCGCATCCCAGGTCGCGGGGACGTACTCGTCGCGGACGCCGAGCATGTGCGCGGTCACTTGCCACACATGCAGATACGCCGCCGACTCGGCGGACGAGATCCGTACCTTCCATTCGAGCATCTTGCGCATGACGAAGGTGGGCAGGCTGTGCCAGGTGACCAGGATGTCCGCCTGGCTGATCGGGATCTTCTGGCCGCCGCTGGTCTGGGACCAGCCGGGGGACTTCGGCAGCAGATGCCGTACGGCCGCGTGGACGAGGCGGGTCTTCACCGCGGTCACGACCATCGAGCCCTGGGGCTGATACGCGTCCAGATCCCCCACGTCGTACCCGAGCTTCGCGGTCTTGGCGATACGGTCCTTCATGTCCGCACCGCCCTTTGAGTAGTAGACGGCGCGCGCCTCCCGGGGGATGGCGGTGCTCATCAGACCGCTGCCGAGGCCGTACAGGGCGCCGACGTAGATCCCCTTGGTCTTGTTGAACTGGGCGGCTCTGTCGAGCTTGGTCTGGTCGGCCCAGGAGGGCAGTTGGCGCGCCTTTTCCATGAACTGCCGGAGGTCCTGGGGCAGTCCGCCGGGGAGTGGCTGGTCGTTGCGGGTCCAGGTCCGCAGCAGCTCGTTGACTTTGGGTACGTCGCCCCGCTCGATCACGGCGGAGAGGACCCGGTCGGCCTCGTCGTCCCACACCCAGTTGGGGTCGCTGCCCGTCCCCGCGCCGGCCACCGAGCCGCCGGACGCCCATGTCCAGGCCGTCTGGGCGCGGGCCGGCGAGGCTACACCGAGTAACCCGAGTGCTCCCAGACTCCCGCTCGCGAGCAGCATCTTGCGCCTGCTGAGTTCGTCCATGCCCTGAACCCTCCTTGAGTTCTGCCGATGGAAAACGAATTGCAGAGTGCGAAAGAATTACCGACGTATTCCGCGCGGCCGGGGTCAGGCCGGACGGTTGGTGTCGGGAATCTCTATGTGAACCTCGCGCCCCTTGGAGAGGTAGAACAAGATGTACTGGCGGGCCGCTTCGTCGATCGTCCAGGCGATCTGCGGGACCAGCGGCAGCTTGATCAGGCCCTCGCGGTACGCCACGAGCTTCGGCCAGACGGTCCTGACCGCCGTCTCCCAGAACGGCGCTCGGGGAATGCCGTCCCAGTCGGCCACCTGGTCGCCCACCAGGTAGCGGGCGAACGCGTTGACCAAAGGGCGGTCGAGGCCGCCGGGACTGGTCTGCTCTGCTAGCTGGCGCAGCAGGATGTCGGTCAGCTTGACGCCTTCGGGCGTGGGGCCCAGGACCGGGTCGAGGAGTTGCTTGGACTGGGCGTTGGCCGCATCCCAGGTCGCTGGGATGTACTCGTCGCGGATGCCGAGCAGGTGCGCGGTCACCTGCCAGAGATGCAGATACGCCGCTGAGTCGGCGGAGCTGATCGGGACGTCCCATTCGAGCATCTTGCGCATGGCGAAGGTGGGGAGGGTGTGCCAGGTGACCAGCATGTCCGCCTGGCTGATCGGGATCTTCTGGCCGCCGCTGGTCCCGGACCAGCCCGGCGACTTCGGCAGCAGGTGCCGTACGGCCGCGTGGACGAGTCGGGTCTTCACGGCTTCCACGACGACGCTGCCGTCCGGCTGATACGCGTTGAGGTCCCCGACCGCGAAGCCGAGCTTGCTGGTCTTGGCGACGCGGTCCTCCATGTCGGCGCCGCCCTTGGAGTAGTAGACGGCTCGGGCCTCCCGGGGGATGGCGGTGCTCAGCATGCCGCCACCGATTCCGTTGAGCACGTTGAGGTAGAAGCCCCTGGTTTCGTTGAACTGGGCGGCTCTGTCGAGCTTGTTCTGGTCGGCCCAGGAGGGCAGTTGGCGCGCCTTTTCCATGAACTGCCGGAGGTCCTGGGGCAGTCCGCCGGGGAGTGGCTGGTCGTTGCGGGTCCAGGTCCGCAGCAGCTCGTTGACTTTGGGTACGTCGCCCCGCTCGATCACGGCGGAGAGGACCCGGTCGGCCTCGTCGTCCCACACCCCGTTGGGGTCGCTGCCCGTCCCCGCGCCGGCCACCGAGCCGCCGGACGCCCATGTCCAGGCCGTCTGGGCGCGGGCCGGCGAGGCTACACCGAGTAACCCGAGTGCTCCCAGAGTCCCGCCCGCGAGCAGCATCTTGCGCCTGCTCAGTTCGTCCATGCTTGAACGCCTCCTTGAGTCGCCGAAGTCTGCCCTGCCTGATACTCTGATACAGATGTTGTATCTGCGTATCTCCAGCGAAACGTAATCCGAATCCGAGCGCAAGACTTGAGGGTCAACTTCTTTGTAACCGCCGGTAGTGTGTGCCAAGAAAGGCGACCGTGGAACCTGTGTTTTCCTTCGCTGCCACGCCCCACGACTCGGATTCCGTGCTGGAGCGTGCGTTCGCCGAGGCCGCCGAGCGCGTCGACGCCAACGACGAGATCACCACGCGCGTGCTCGACGCCGCTTTCGAGCAGTTCCGCCGCATGGGCATGCGGCGCTCCACCATGGAGGACGTCGCCCGCCGGGCAGGGGTCTCCCGGATCACGGTCTACCGCCGGTTCGCGTCCAAGGACGCGCTGATCGAGCAGGTCGTCCGGCGCGAGTTCCGGCGGTACTTCGACCAGTTCAGCGTCGACGTCCAGGAGGCCGAGACCGTCGCCGACCGTGTGGTCCTCGGGTTCGTGAGCTCCCTGCGGACCATCCGCCGCAACCCCCTCATCGGTGGCCTGCTGGCTGCCGAACCGGATGCGGTCGCGCCGTCCATGGCCGGCGACGAGGGCCGCACCCTGGAGGTCGTACGGCACTTCGTCGCGGGCCGACTGCGCCTGGAGCAGCAGGCGGGGAACGTCGCCCGCGACGTGGAGGTGGACGTCGTGGCCGAGATGATGGTCCGGGTTTCCGCGTCCTTCCTGGTCATCCCCAGTCAGATCATCGACATCGACGACGAGGAGCAGTTGCGCGCGGTGGCCCGGCGATTCCTCGTCCCGATGCTCGAGCCACCGCGCCCCGCTCACTCGTAGCGCTTCCCCTTCTCCACCCGGGTGAAGGGCGCCTATTGGCATGATGTCAATAGTGCGCGAAGGCTATATCGCGCCCAACTATGGTCCGTGGTAAGCATGTTGTTGTATCGCGGGGTGTCTTAGCTCTCCTTCTGCGCGGTCCATTGACACTGAGCCAACAGCGCGTCCATCGTGAAGGCCGCTCAACGAGTCCGCCCAAGGTGTGTGAGGGAGGGAGCCCGCCGTGGCCACAGCAGAGCCGCTGCGCCAGTCCGTCGATGAGCTGACGATCACCCGTTTGCTCCGTCGTAACGCTCGGCACTACGCCGACCTGCCCGCGCTCACCTCGGGGATCGGTCCCGACACGACGACGCTGTCCTGGTCACGGCTGCGCGGCGAGGTCGCCGCCGTCACCCGGGGCCTGGCCGCGCTCGGCCTGAGCCGTGGTGACCGGATGCTCATCGCGATGTCCAAGCGACCGGAACACTGGATCACCGACCTGGCCGCCGTTCACCTCGGGGCTCTGCCCTGCAGCGTGTACGACACGTTGAGCACCGAGCAGATCCGCTTCGTGGCCCGGCACAGCGCGGCCACCGTCCTCGTCCTGGAAAACGCGGAACAGCTGCAGCGCTGGCAGCCGGTCCTCAAGGACCTGCCGGACCTGAGGGCCGTCGTCATCATCGACCCGTACGCCGTCCCCGACCCGTACGTCGCCCCGCCCGGCGACCTGGCGCTCACCCCCTACGCGGACCTGCGCGGCCGAACGTCGGCTGACGACGCCACGTTCGAGATCCTCACGGACGCGGCCACCGCCGACCAACCGCTGACCGTGGTCTACACCTCGGGCACCACCGGCGAGCCCAAAGGTGTGGTGCTCTCCCACCGCAACGCGATCCACGAGTCGCTGATGCAGGATCAGCTCGCCCCTGTCCCACCGCATCCGAGGACGGTGGCGTACCTGCCGATGGCGCACATCGCCGAGCGGGTGCTCGGGATCTACATGCCGATCTGCAACGCCGGCCACGTCACGATCTGTCCGGACCTGGCCCAACTCCTGCCGACACTGCGCGCGGTGCGGCCGCACGGCTTCTTCGGTGTCCCGCGCGTGTGGGAGAAGCTCGCCGCCGGACTGCGGGGGAAGCTCGCCGCGCTCCCCGAAGAGCAGTCCGCGCGGATCACGGAGGCGCAGCGGGTCAATGTCGACGTGTTCCGGTTGCGGTCCGCCGGCAAGGAGGTCCCGCCCGGATTGACGGCACAGGCGGAGCGGCTCGACGCGCAGGTGCTGCGGCCGATGCGGGCCGCCCTCGGTTTGGACGACTGCCACCGGGCCTTCAGCGGAGCGGCCCCGATCGCCACCGCCGTCCTGGAGTTCATGGCGGGCACGGGGCTCCCCGTGTACGAGGTGTGGGGCCTGAGCGAGACCACCGGAGCGGCAACGGTCAGCACACCCGAGGCATTCGCCCTCGGAGCGGTAGGACGCCCCGGACCGGGCATCGAGGTCAAGGCCGCCGACGACGGGGAGCTGTTCGTACGCGGCCCCGTGGTCTTCCCCGGCTACCTCACGGCCGACGGCGGCATCGAAACGGCCACCGACGGGAGCGGCTGGCTGCCCACCGGCGACGTCGGCACGGTCGACGAGCGGGGCCTCGTGCACATCACGGACCGCAAGAAGGAGATCATCATCACCAGTGGGGGCAAGAACATCGCCCCGACGAGGATCGAGTCCCTGCTGCGTGCGCACCCCCTCGTCGGCCAGGCCGTCGCGATCGGCGACCGGCGTCCGTACGTCACCGCGTTGCTCGTACTCGACGAGGAGGCGTCCCCCCTGTGGGCAGGGGCGAACGGAATCGCCACCGCCGACCTGGGAGAACTTTCGCGCCACCCCGACGTGCTCGCGGCCCTCGACCAGGCGGTCGCCGAGGCGAACGCCGTCCTCTCCCGCGCGGAGCAGGTGAAGAAGTACGAGGTGCTCGGCGGGCCCTGGACCCCGCAGTCCGGGGAGCTGACCCCGAAGCTGAGTCTGCGGCGGAAGGTCATCCACGCCCGGTACGCCGCGACGATCGAGTCGATGTACACATAGGTCCGTCGTGAACCACAGGACAACGAGAAGGACCGACGGTATGACCGGTCAGCGCCAGACACAGCGACGCAGGATGGAGCCGGACGCGAGACGCGCCGAGATCCTCACCGTCGCACGCAGGCTCTTCGGGGCGAACGGCTACACCACGGTGTCCGTCTCGGACATCGCCGCCGAGGCCGGCGTGGCCCGCGCGCTGATCAACCACTACTTCGGCGGCAAGCGCGAGCTCTACCTGGAGGTGGTGCGGCAGATGATGGTCGTACCGGCCTCCGTATCCCAGCGGCTGCCCCCGACGACCGCCGAGGAGCGCCTGTCCATCTGCGTCGACCGATGGCTCGAAGTCGTCGAGCGGAACCGGGAGATGTGGCTGTCCGCGATCGGCCTGGAAGCCCTCGGCAACGACCCGGACATCGACCGGATCATGCTCGAGGCGGACGAGATCGCGACCGACCGCATCCTCGAGGCCGCGATGATGACCGACGTCACCGAGGGGCGGACCAAGCTCCGGGCGATGATCCGCGCCCACAGCGCCATGCTCAAGGCCGCCTCCCGGGAATGGCTGGTACGCGGCACGCTCAGCCGCAGCGACCTGCACGTGATCCTCACCCGCACCGTGCTCCACCTGCTCCACACCGTTTTCCCCGCCGTACGGGACGACTAGCACAGCGCGACTCACACTGCTTCCCACCGCTTCACGGAGGAACGCACACCATGCCCCGAGTTCTTAACGACGAGCGCCGCGACCTGGTCAAGGCGATCGGCGCCTTCTGCCGCCGCGAGTGCGGCACCAAGGAACAGCGGGACAAGCTGACCGCGGGCGGCCAGGAACCGCACAACCAGAAGCTCTACGAGAAGATGGCGGAGCTGGGCTGGCTCGGCATCGTCGTCCCCGAGCAGTACGGCGGCGCGGGCCGGGGCATGACGGACCTGTGCCTCTTCCTGGAGGAGACCGCCCACGGGCTCGCACCGATCAGCGGCTTCGGTACGACGGTCATCGCCGCGGCGGCCTACGAGAAGTTCGGCACCGAAAGCCAGAAGCGCGTCGTACTCGAAGGCGTCACCAAGGGGCGTGTCGAGGCCATCTCGATGTCCGAGCCGGGCGCGGGATCCGATGTGGGCGCGCTGACCTGCCGCGCGGAGCGCACCGACGGCGGATACCTGATCAACGGTCAGAAGACCTGGTGCTCCAACGCGCACTTCGCCGACCACATCCTGCTCATCGCCCGTACGTCGAAGGAGGAGTCGAAGCACCAGGGGCTCACCCAGTTCATGGTGCCCGCCGCCGCCGGGGGCCTGCAGATCCGGGGCATCGACACGATGGGCGGGCGGGAGGTCAACGACCTGTACTTCACCGACTGCTTCGTCCCGGACTCGGCGGTCGTCGGCACGCCGGGCCGGGCCTGGCCACAGCTGATGGCCGGGCTGAACCTGGAGCGGATGATCCTCGCCGCGCTGATGCTGGGCACCGCACGGCGCGCCTTCGACGACACCGTCGCGTACGTGCGGCAACGCGAGCAGTTCGGCCGGCCGATCGGCTCGTTCCAGGCGCTCAAGCACCGGATCGCGGACATGGCCACCGAACTCGAGTGCGCCCGGCTCCTGGTGGACGATGTCGCGGCCTCGACCGACGCCGAGCCCGGGCGCGTCTTCGCCCGCGAGGCGTCCATGGCCAAGCTCAAGTGCACCGAGCTCGCCAAGCACGTGGCGCTGGAGGGGATGCAGATGATGGGCGGCTACGGGTACGCCACGGAGTACGGCATGGAGGCCCTGCTGCGCTCGACCGTCGTCTCCACGGTGTACGGCGGTACGAGCGAGATCCAGCGCGACATCATCGGCAAGACGTACGGGCTGTAGGCGGTCGCGACCCGACCGTTCCCCCATGCTCGGCTCCCTGAGGGCGACCTGGCTTGCGCGGCTGGGCAGGGGGGGCGGCCCGCACCGCTTCGGGATGTGGCGCTGCCGGGAGCTACGGCGCCGAAGAGTCCGACCCGCCCGGCCACCTTCTCCGGCACCGTACGGACCCCCGACGGTCGCAGCGCCGTCGGCAGCCGATCGGTCCTCGAGACACCGAGGTCAACCTCTTGACCTCGGTGACCCCAGCCACTACTTTGCGCTAGACGCCGACCCATAACTCCCGAAAGGAGGCGACCAGCGGATGAACACCAGCTCTGATCTCGGTCGCCTCGCCCAGTGCACGGTCTGGGTTCCGGGTCGGATCGCGCACGGCTGCTGAGCACGCCGTTCTGATGTGCCGGTCCTTGGCACATTCCGGGTTTCCCGTCACCACTTCCCAGCACGTCGCTGCTGCGTGCCGTCTTGCGCCCGCTCCTCTCACTTGGCGCGTCTGAACACAGAAAGCTGCCTGAAATTGGCGAACATGATGAATCGACCGATCGCGCTCCGAAACGAAGGCCTGTCATGGTAGCGGCGCGGATCACGGTCAACGGAAAAGAAGCACCGATTTCACCGGCTGCGCCCCACACCACAGTGCTGGAATTTCTGCGCGATCGTGGCCTCACCGGCACCAAGGAGGGCTGTGCCGAGGGTGAATGCGGCGCCTGTTCGGTCCTGGTGGCCCGTACTGGAGTGAACAAGCCCACCGACTGGGTGGCGGTCAACGCCTGCCTGGTCCCGGTCGCGGCGCTCGACGGCCAGGAGATCATCACCTCCGAAGGTCTCGCCACCGCCGGCGAACCCGGCAGGCCGCCCACCCTGCACCCGGTGCAGGAGGAGATGGCGGTCCGCGGCGGCTCCCAATGCGGTTACTGCACACCGGGATTCGTCTGCAGCATGGCCGCCGAGTACTACCGACCCGACCGCTGCGCGCACGCGGACTCGGCCGACAGCGCGGATTCGACCGACAGCACCGACGCCGAGCACGGTCCGAACGGTTTCGATCTGCACGCGCTGAGCGGAAACCTGTGCCGCTGCACCGGTTATCGCCCGATCCGCGATGCCGCGTTCGCCGTCGGTACGCCCACCGATGAGGACCCGCTGGCGCAGCGTCGCGAGCAGTCCCCGCCGGAACCGGTTGCCACCGACTACACCCAGGACGACACCGCGTTCCTGCGCAAGAGCACCCTGGCCGAAACGCTGCAGTTGCTGCGCGAGCGGCCCGACGCGGTGGTGGTCGCCGGCTCCACCGACTGGGGCGTGGAGGTGAACATCCGTTCCCGCCGGGCGGATTGCGTGGTCGCCATCGACCGGCTTTCCGAACTGCGTGAGCTGCGAGTCGAATCCGACTGCATCGAGATCGGGGCGGCGCTGACGCTCACCGAGATCGAACGTCGCCTCGACGGCGATGTCCCGCTGCTGGCAGAGCTGTTCCCGCAGTTCGCATCCCGGCTCATCCGCAACGGTGCGACCCTCGGTGGCAACCTGGGTACCGGTTCCCCCATCGGTGACAGCCCGCCGGTGCTGCTCGCGCTGGAGGCAACGGTGGTGCTCGCCGACGCCGACGGTGAGCGCGAGGTCCCGCTCGCGGACTACTTCACCGGCTACCGGCAGAGCGTGCGCCGTCCCGGCGAGCTGATCCGCTCGGTGCGCATCCCGCTGCCGTTGTCGCCGGTCGTGGCCTTTCACAAGATCGCCAAGCGGCGCTTCGACGACATCTCCAGCGTGGCGGTCGCTTTCGCGCTCGACATCGAGGACGGGATCGTCCGCAAGGCACGCATCGGTCTGGGCGGCGTGGCCGCCACCCCGATCCGCTCCCTCGCCACCGAGGCGGCCCTGGAGGGCAAGCCGTGGGCGGCGGAGACCGTCGAGGCCGCGGCCCGGGTGCTGCGGGGCGAGGGCACACCGATGAACGATCATCGCGCCAGCGCCCTCTACCGTTCCGCGATGCTCGGCCAGAGCCTGCTGAAGCTGTACGCGCAACCCGCGACAAACACCGAGGCGGTGTCGTCATGAGTCATTTGTCCGAGCGCCCCGAAAAGCCTGTCGTCGGCGTATCGATGCCGCACGAGAGTGCGACCCTGCACGTCACCGGTGCCGCGCTCTACACCGACGACCTGGTCCATCGCACCAAGGACGTGCTGCACGCCTACCCGGTCCAGGTCATGAAGGCCCACGGCAGGATCACCGCGCTGCGCACCGAGCCCGCGCTCGCCGTGCCCGGTGTGGTCCGCGTGCTGACCGGTGCCGACGTGCCCGGCGTCAACGATGCCGGGATGAAGCACGACGAGCCGCTGTTCCCCGACGAGGTCATGTTCTACGGCCACGCGGTCGCCTGGGTGCTCGGCGAGACCCTGGAAGCGGCCCGGCTCGGTGCGGCGGCCGTCGAGGTGGAACTCGACGAACTGCCCTCCGTGGTCACGCTGCAGGACGCCATCGCAGCCGACAGTTTTCACGGCGCCCGGCCCGTGATGCTGACCGGCGACGCGGACGCCGGCTTCGCCGACTCCGCGCACGTGTTCACCGGCGAGTTCCAGTTCTCCGACCAGGAGCACTTCTACCTCGAGACGCACGCGGCGCTGGCCCACATCGACGAGGCCGAGCAGGTGTTCGTCCAGAGCAGCACCCAGCATCCTTCGGAGACCCAGGAGATCGTCGCGCATGTGCTCGGTCTGCACAGTCACGAGGTGACTGTGCAGTGTCTGCGGATGGGCGGCGGCTTCGGCGGCAAGGAGATGCAGCCGCACGGGTTCGCGGCCATTGCCGCGCTCGGTGCCAAGCTGACCGGCCGGCCGGTTCGGCTGCGGCTCAACCGGACGCAGGACCTGACCATGTCCGGTAAGCGGCACGGGTTCCACGCCCAGTGGAAGATCGGCTTCGACGCCGACGGCCGCATCCGGGCCCTGGACGCCACCTTGACCGCGGACGGAGGCTGGAGCCTGGACCTCTCCGAGCCGGTGGTGGCCCGAGCGCTGTGCCACATCGACAACACCTACTGGATCCCCAACGCGCGCATCGCCGGACGCATCGCCAAGACCAACAAGGTCTCCAACACCGCCTTCCGCGGCTTCGGCGGTCCGCAAGGCATGCTGGTGATCGAGGACATCATGGGCCGGTGCGCGCCGCTGCTCGGCCTGGATCCGATGGAGCTGCGGGAGCGCAACTTCTACGGGCGGGGCCAGTCGACGCCGTACGGACAGCCGGTCGTCCGTCCCGAACGGATCTCCGCCGTCTGGGAGCAGGTCAAGGACAACGCCGGCATCGCCGATCGCAAGCGCGAGATCGCCGCCTTCAACGCCGCGCACCCGCACACCAAGCGGGCACTCGCGGTCACCGGCCTCAAGTTCGGGATCTCGTTCAACCTCACCGCCTTCAACCAGGGCGGCGCGCTGGTGCTGATCTACAAGGACGGCTCGGTCCTGATCAACCACGGCGGCACCGAGATGGGCCAGGGCCTGCACACCAAGATGCTGCAGGTGGCCGCGACCACGCTGGGCATCCCGCTGCACAAGGTGCGGCTGGCCCCGACGCGAACCGACAAGGTGCCCAACACCTCTGCCACCGCCGCCAGTGCCGGGACAGACCTCAACGGTGGGGCGGTGAAGAACGCCTGCGAGCAGTTGCGCGAGCGGCTGCTGCAGGTGGCCGCCGGCCAGCTGGGTTCGAACGCCTCGGATGTGCGCATCGTCGAGGGCGTCGCGCGCACGCTGGGCGGCGACAAGGAGCTGGGCTGGGACGACCTGGTGCGCACCGCGTACTTCCAGCGAGTTCAATTGTCGGCGGCCGGTTTCTATCGGACCGAGGGTCTGCACTGGGACGCGAAGACGTTCAGGGGCTCGCCGTTCAAGTACTTCTCCCATGGCGCCGCCGCAGCCGAGGTGGAGGTGGACGGCTTCACCGGCGCGTACCGCATCCGGCGGGTGGACATCGTGCACGATGTCGGCGACAGCCTGTCCCCGATGATCGACATCGGTCAGGTCGAGGGTGGTTTCGTGCAGGGGGCGGGCTGGCTGACGCTCGAGGACATGCGCTGGGACGCCAGTGACGGGCCGAACCGCGGCCGGCTGCTGACCCAGGCCGCGAGCACCTACAAGCTGCCGAGCTTTTCGGAGATGCCCGAGGAGTTCAACGTCACGCTTCTGGAGAACGCCACCGAAGAGGGCGCGGTATACGGGTCCAAGGCGGTGGGTGAGCCTCCGCTGATGCTGGCGTTCTCGGTGCGAGAAGCGTTGCGGCAGGCCGCCGCCGCGTTCGGGCCGAGCGGGGTCAGCGTCGAGTTGGCCTCGCCGGCGACGCCGGAGGCGGTGTACTGGGCGATCCAGGCGGTTCGCCAGGGCGATGCCTCCCCGAACGGTTACGCCGTAAACGGACACGCCGCCAACGCCAATGCGTTGAGCGGTGCCTGACATGACGTGGATCGCCGCGGTCGCACGGTTGCGAGCACGCCGGGAGTCCGGCGTGCTGGTGACCGTCGCGACCGTGCGCGGCCATGCCCCGCGCGACGCCGGTGCGAAACTCGTTGTGGGGCAGACCGAGACATGGGGCTCGATCGGTGGCGGCAATGTCGAGGCCGTCTCGATAGATCGGGCCCGGGAGATGATCGCCGCCTCCAAGCCGGAGCCGGAGCTGATCGATTTCGCCCTGAACGACAAAGTGACCAACCAGCATGGTGTGCAGTGCTGCGGCGGTACGGTCTCGGTGCTGCTCGAACCGCTGCGGGTGGTACGGGCGGTGGCGATCTTCGGAGTCGGGCACGTCGGGCTGGAACTGGCGCGCATCCTGGCCCGTCAGGATATCGACCTCCATCTGATCGACAGCCGCTCCGACCTCCTCACGAAGCAGCGGCTCGACGTACTGGCAGATGCGGTGGCGCAGGTGCACGTGCATCACACGCCGCTGCTGCCCGAGGAGGTGCTGGAGGTGTTGCCGCGCGGCACCCACATCCTGATCATGACCCACGATCACGCCGAGGACGCCGCTCTGTGCGACGCCGCCTTGCGCACAACCCATCTCGGCTCCATCGGGCTGATCGGGTCGGCGGCCAAGTGGGTGCGGTTCCGCAAACGCCTCGCTACCGAGGGCGGTCACGATGAGGCCACCATCGATCGGATCAAGACCCCGATCGGGCTGGCCGACATCACTGGCAAGGAACCCGCGACCATCGCCGTGAGCGTCGCTGCCGATTTGCTGCGCACCTTCGAAACCGAGGGGAACTAACTCTCCACCCGGATCGACAGGGGTGCCCCGTGCTCGTGCGAACGCACACATGCGGGGCACCCTTTCGGCACGACTACGCAGGCGCCGGTACGTGTCGTGGTCGTAGCCACGTCGGCGAGCAAAACGACCGCCCGACGACGCGGGCCAGCGGGTACCTTGTCGAGCAGAGGGCAGCAACTGGGTGACATCGTCGCGGTTTCCGCCCGTCAGCAACACGGCGAGCGGCATGCCCTGCCCGTCGGTGAGGACGTTGCGCCCCGCCGAGCCGCCCGCACGTGGGATGAGCGCCGCTCCTGGCCGTAGACGCCGGATCGACCCTGACCTGCGGTTTTCCGGTGCGCATTATGTGCGGTGTGGGCGTGACGCTCGCTTTGATGGGGTGTCAGGTGGGTAGTGAGTACCGCGATGCCGGTGTGCGGCCGAGGAGAGTGACGGAGCGCAGGGCGCCAGTCCCGGAAGGGGCCGGCGAACTCTGTGACCTGGGGCGACGGGCGGTCGTGGCTACTGACCTGTATGAAGGACCTTTCGGCCGTTTCCGCTCGCGCGGCATTGTGACGCGTAGGGCCCTCCGGACGCCCCCGCGCCGTCGGCCGCTCAGCCCTTGAGCGTGGCGGCAATTCCCTCGGCCAGTGAGATCGACGGAACGAACCCGAGGTCCGTGCGGGCCCGTTCGGTTGAGCACGTCCATGCCGCGCAGCGCAGTTCCCGGGTCTTGTCCCGGTTGAGGGGTGGTACGAACCCACGCAGCCGCCCCAGCGCTTCGGCGCACTCGGCGACCCCCCGCGTCACGGTGTGCGGAACGGGGAGCACCAGCGGGGGCCGGCGGCCCAGCGCGTCGGCCACTGTCCGGCAGATCCCTTGCCAGGTGTGTTCCGTGCCGTCCGAGACCGTGTAGACACCCGAGTCCGGGACGTCGGGACACATCGTCCTGCCCCGTGTTGCAGCCGCGAGCAACGCCGTGCACAAGTCGTCGACGTGGATGACGGAGTAATGCCTCGGCCCGAAACCGCTTTTGAGGACGAGCCCGCTGCGGATCATCGGCAGCAGGGACGGCAGGAACGCCGGGTCGCCCGGCCCGTACACGATGGGCGGGCGGATCGCGACGACTCTCAGGAGGTCGGCCAGTTCCCGGACGGCAAGCTCTCCGGCGAGCTTGCTGCGCCCGTAGTGGGAGACAGGGGCGGGTGGCTCGTCCTCGGTTCGCGGCTGCCGCGGTCGGGCAGGACCGGCGGCGGCCAGCGAGGAGCATACGACCAGGCGCGGCGGGGACGGCAGCGAGGCCAGCACCTCGGCGAGTCGTCCGGAGCCCGCCGCGTTACAGCGCCAATAGCCCTCGGCGGACCGGGACTTGACCACTGCGGCGAGATGGAAGACGCAGTCCGCAACGTCGGCCGCCTTGCGCGCCGCCTCAGCACCCTCCGTGCTGGTGAGATCGCCCACGATCAGCCGTGCGTCGGAGGGGAGGCCGGACCGGACGGAGGTTTCTCGCACCAGGGCTGTGACCCGGGCGCCCCGTGCGGTGAGTCGGGCACACAGGCGTCGTCCGACGAAGCCCGTGGCACCGGTGACCAGAAACCTCTGCCCGGCGAGATCGTCGAAGCTGTAGCGGGTCACCGTACGACTCCTTGCTCGTGCCGGTGGCGACCGGCTCGAGGGCGCCCAAGGGCACATTGTGAGGCGTCGCCGGGAACGGCACCGTACCACGTTGAATACGGTCCGTATTCAGCCAGTTACCCTTAGTGTCGTTGCTCGTTGAGGAGAAGCAGTCCTGACAGCGGGTTGAGGAGGAACAGTTGGTGGCGCACGACGGGGACCTTGCGCGGCCGTGCGCGACGTTGACCGAGGTTCTTCGCACGCACGCTCGCTCGGGGGTGCCGGCCACGGTGGGGGCGGCCGGCGACGCGGAATTGACCTATCCCGAGTTCTGGGCGCGCGTCGTGGAACGCGCCGCATGGTTCACCGGGCACGGGGTGAAGCGGGGCGACGCCGTCGCACTTGAGATGGACAGCACCACGGTGGCGATGGTGGCGTCCTTGGCGATCCCGCTCTGCGGGGCTGTCCTGGTGCCGACCGGTGTGCCGAGAGGACTCGGAGCCAATACCCAGGAACGGTTCCGGGCCCTGGCCGCGCTGCGGGTCGGAGGAGCGCGCTGGTATGTGTCGGACGGCGCACCGATGATCGGCCCGGAAGAGACTCGCGCCGCCGGACTGACGGTGGCGCATCTGTCGCTGGCAGAGGTGCCGGAGCGGGTCGCCGCCCATGGGGCACAAGCGCCCGCAGCCACGCCCGATCCGGACGACGTCGCCATGGTCCAGTTCAGTTCGGGCAGTCTCGCCGCCCCCAGAGGAATCGTTCTCACCCACCGCAACCTGGCCGTGAATCTGCGCGCCATCACCGAACGCATCGGGCTCATGGCAGCCGGGCGCTCGGTGTCGTGGCTCCCGCTCTCCCACGACATGGGCCTGATCGGCAGCTTCTGGGCCAGTCTGTACGCGGGATTCGCCTTCCGGGCGCTGCCGCCGGGTTCGTTCGTACGTGATCCGCTGCGCTGGATCGAGCAGTTGGGCGACTTTCGCGCCACGCACACCACCGGACCTCCCTTCGCCTACGAGATGGCCGCCCGCGCCGCCGGGCGTGCGCCCGCCCGGCTGGCCGGCGTCGACCTGTCCGCGCTGAGCGTCGCCGTCATCGGCGCGGAGCGTGTCGCGCCGCGGCTTTGCGAGCGGTTCGAGGAGACGTTCGCCGGGCAGGGGATGCGCCGCCATGTGCTTCTGCCGGCTTACGGGCTGGCGGAGAGCTGTGTCGCGGTCGCCTGCCGGGGCCCGTTGGTCGGCTCGGTGGTGCGCCGCTTCGACACGGCCGCGCTGGAGCGCGGACGACTGGTTCCGCTGCCTCGGCCCCGATCCTCGCCGGAGTCGGCCGACGACAGCGGCGGCGTGCGGGAACTCATCGGACACGGCGCCCCGCTGCCGGGCACCGAGGTGCGGATCGTCGCCCCGGACGGGCGAGAACTGCCCGAAGGGCGAGTCGGCGAGATCCGGATCGGTGGAGCGTCGGCGGCCCGTTGGACGATCGGCCCCGACGGTGTACGACGTCCGGCGGCCGGGGACGACGGCCTCGTGCCGACCGGGGACCTCGGTGCGCTGGCCGACGGCGAGCTCTATGTGATCGGGCGCTCGAAGGAAGCCGTGAAGTACGCGGGACGGCTGCTGGCCCCCACAGACATCGAGCAGACGGTTCTCGATGCCTCGCCGGAGACCCTCGGAGCGGTTGCCGCGGTCGCCGTGGCCCGGGAAACAGCGGCGACCGAGGACCTCGTGCTGTTCCTGGAACTGGCGGACGCCCGGAGGGCAGCCACCGGGGCAGTGGACGAGGCCGCGCTGGTGAACACCGCCCGGCTCACCGTACTTCGTGAGTTCCGGGTGCCGGTGAGCGATGTCTACATCGCACGGCGAGGCGCGCTGCCGCGGACGGCCAGCGGCAAGGTGCGCCGGCTCAGCCTGGGTGCTGCCGCCATGGCGGGAGAGCTCCCTCCCGGAGTGAGACCGGCCGCGTCGGCGGAGTCCTGAACACTCGGCGTCCTGGCCACGCCGCCTGACACGCACGGATTCCCGAGTGGCAACGCGAAGACCGAAACAAGGCAGAGGAAGAGGACACCCGTGGAAACAGCGCCGACGTCGACCGAGGCAGCCCGTCAGGTGCCGGACCGGGAGGACCTCAAACGACGTCTGGCCGCCCGGCTGCGTGTCGGCACGGAGGCGCTTTCCGATAGAGCCACGCTTGATCAACTCGGGCTCGATTCACTGCTGCTGGCGGAGATGGTGGCCGATGTCGAGACCCGCTACCACGTGGAGTTCGACATGGCGGTGTTCGCCGAGAGCCTCGTCCCCACCCTCCCTCTCGGCGCGTTCCTCGACCTGCTGGGCGAGGGGACGAGCCGGGGTTCCTCTCATGCCGACGCCTGACCGGGGTGACGACGCGGGGCTGGGCGGGGCCGTGCTCGGGACAGTTGCCGAGCAGCTGACCCTGCCGCTGCTCGACCGTTTGGCACCGGGTTCCTCGGCACGGCCGGACCGGGTGAGTACCGCACTGAGCCACGCGAGCACCCACGGTCTGTTGGGCACTCACTGCGACATCGCACTGCACGGGCCACCGGGTCGCCTGGAGGCACGGGGACACGCAGATCATGTTCTCGGTCTGTCCGACGCCCGGGCGGTGCTCGCCGAAGGCGTTCGCCGACATGACGGTCGTCCGGTACTGCTTCTGCTGCCCCTCGGCACGGCGCACACGCACGTACGGGAACAGCGATTCGGCGCTTTGGCCGGTGCCCGGTTCGCCAGGCTGGAGGTGACCGCGCTTCCCGTGCCCGACCACGCGCTGCTGGGCACCGTGAAGCAGCATGCTCCGCTCCTTGGCGACGCCGTGGCGGCCACCCGGCTGAGCCTCGCCCGGCTGCTGACCGACCTGGCCCAGCAGTCCGTCGCGGATGTTCTCGGGTATGCGACCCGCAGGCCGTTTCAGGACGGCGCCCTGGCGGACCGCCAGGCGTTTCTGCACGCCTTGACCGAAGCCATCGCGGAGGTCCGGATGTGCCACGCGGTGACGCGGCGGGCAGCCACCGCGGGCGGACCCGCCCGGTGGGACCGTGCCGTGCGGGCTGGGGTGTTCGTCTCCCGGGCGGTACCCAAGTCGGTAGGCACCGCCTGTCGGCTCTTCGGAGGCCAGGGGTTCATGGACGGGCATCCGATCGCCGCGGCCTATCGCGAAGCGGTCTTCGCCCCCGTACTGCTCGGCGGACAGCAGCGGCTGGTGGACAGCATGCGCGAACGGCTGGTGGGCGAGGCGTCCTCCCCGCAGACGGTCGGGCGGGCCAGGCAACCGGCGTTGGCGAGCCTGCGGTGAAGCGGGCCACGCCGCTCCGCGCTGCGACGATGCTCGATCCAAGCTCTCCCGCAGCGTTTCGCGAGTCGGCGCGCGTCCTGGTCGACGCCGAGATCACACCCCATCTGGAGCGCTGGGAGCGGCAGGGGAGCGTGACGCGTTCCCTGTTCGAAACCATGGGCCGAGCCGGGGTGTTCGGCATCGGCGTACCCGTGGACCAGGGGGGACTGGGGCTGAACCTCACTCACGGCATCGCGTTCGGCCGCGCCGTGATGCGTGAGCCGGCCGCCGGAGTGTGCACCAGTCTGTCGGTGCTGACGCACTTGGTCGCCCCTCTGCTGGCCCGCCACGGCACCCCCGGACAACGGGACAGGTGGCTGCGCCCGGTCCTTGCCGGCGAGACCGTCGCCTCGGTCGCGTTGACCGAGCCCGCCGGCGGATCCGATCTGGTCCGCTCCGTTGCCGCCACGGCACGGTCCGAACCGGACGGGTGGGTCCTGCGGGGCGAGAAGACATTCATCACCAACGCGCCCCTGGCCGATGTCCTGGTCGTACTCGCTCGCACCACCCCCGGCACCTCGGCCCTGGGCCTGACCCTGTTCCTCGTCCCCGCGGATCTGCCCGGGGTCGTTGTCACGCCGCTCACGACGGCAGGGCTGCACGCCTCCCCGACCGGACGGGTGAGTTTTGAGGACTGCCGACTGCCCCGCGAAGCCGTGCTCGGACGCCCCGGACTGGCCATGGCCCTCCTGGCGAGAATCCTCCCGGAGGAGCGTCTGGCGATCGCGGCGGGAGCCCTGGCCTGTGCTCGCTGGGCACTGGAGCGAACGCTACATCTGGTGGGTCCGACGGACCCGGCGATGCCCGAACTCACCTGGTGGGACGCCGAACTAGAGGCGGCCGAGATGTACGTCGACGCCACTGCCGAACGGATCGGCGGCGCCGACGATCAGCTGGACGCCGCGTTGGCCAAGACGGCCAGTGCCCGGCTGGCCCAGCGGGTCGTACAGGAATGCGCCCGGCTGTCCGGGCCCGGCGCCTTCCGGGACGACGAGTCCGTCCCCGGCATGCTGACCGCGCTGCGCGATGTCCGTGTCTTCAGCGTGTACGGCGGCAGCTGCGAGACCGTCCGGGACACGGCCGCCGGAGAGATTCTTCGCGGCGCACGCACCACCACGTAAGGCCCGCACCACGCACAGGAGCGAGAAAGAGAGGTGAGACCACCGATGGAATTCGGGCCCGCGCACAGCAGCACGCTCGACCTGGTGGACCGCTGGCAGCAGGAGGGCACCTATCCGCTGTTTCCACTGATCACGGAGGCCGCGACGACCCGGGCCCGGATCGGGGTGCCCCACGCCCGCCCCGGCTCGGGGAACACCTCCGGCCAGTCGGTCACCGTCTTCGGATCAGCCGACTATCTCGGGCTTGCCCGGCATCCGGAGGTGCTGGAAGGCGCGCTCGCCGCCACCCGCCGGTTCGGCACGGGCACGTACGGTACCCAGGCGGTCGGCGGATACACCCAGCTGCACCAGGAGTTGGAAGCCGCCGTGGCCGCCTGGTCGGGGCACCCCGCCGCGCTCCTCTTCCCGACCGGGATGCAGGCCAACCTGGGCGTACTCGGCACCCTGGCCGGACCGCGCGACCACGTCTTCGCCGACCGCTTCAACCATCAGTCGATCACCATGGGGACCCGGCTGTCCGGAGCCACCACACACGTCTTCCGGCACAACGACCCCGAGCATCTGGCGGAGTTGCTCCGTGCGGCGAGTCGGCCGGAACGGTCGGGGCGGCGGCTGATCGTCGTGGACGGCCTGTTCAGCGCCGACGGTGACCTCGCCCCTCTGGCGGAGATCGCCGATCTGGCCGAACGGTACGACGCCCTGCTCATGGTGGACGAGGCGCACAGTGCGGGCACGCTCGGTCCTCAGGGGCGGGGCGTGGCCGAGTTGTGCGGTGTGCTGGACCGGGTCGACGTCGTGACGGGTACGTTCAGCAAGGCGTTCGCCTCCACTGGGGGATTCGTCTGCGCCGACACCGACGTGGTGACGCTGCTCAGGCACTCGGCGGACGCCTATCTGCTGTCCCTGGGCCTGCCGCCCGGCACCGTCGGGGCAGCACTGGCGGCGTTCTCGGTGCTGGCGGAAGAAGGCGCCGAGCGGCGGCGCAGGCTCGGGGACAACGCGCGTACGCTGCGCGCCCGGCTGCACGCCGTCGGCGTCGGCACGGCCGACTCCGCCGCCCACGTGGTAGTGGTGCCGGTGGGCACCATGGACCGCACCGCGCGCGTCACCCGGAGGCTGGCCGAACGCGGCCTGCTGGTCTGCCCGTTGTTCCCTCCGGCCGTGCCGATCGGCGGAGCCCGGCTACGGCTCGGCGTGTGCTCGGAGCACACCGAGGAGGACATCGACTACGCAGTCGGCCTGATCGCCGCCGCCCTGGCCGAGGACGAGGAGGCCCGCGAGGCGGAGCCGGTGAAGGGGACGGCGTGACGGCCGTGTCGCGTGCCCTGGCCGATCCGCCCCGGGTCACGGCGGTGCGCGGCGCCGCGCGGCGCCGGGAGTTCATCCGACTGCCGTACCGGCTGTACCGGGGCGACCCCTGCTGGGTGCCGCCTCTCGAGAGCGAGCGCAAGGCGTTCCTCAATCCCCGGAAGAACCCGTTCTTCGAGTTCGGTGACGCCGAGCTGTTCCTCGCTCATCGGGGAGACCGGCCCGTCGGACGTGTCGCCGCCATCCACAACCCCCGGCACAACACCCACCATGGTGGCAGTGACGGATTCTTCGGGTTCTTCGAGTGCGCGGACGATACCGGGGCGGCCCAGGCGCTGTTCGAGGCCGTCGGGGACTGGCTGCGCGTCCGCGGGCTCACTTCGTCGGTGGGGCCGGTGAGCTTCTCGACCAACGGCGAATGCGGCACGCTCGTGGAGGGTTTCTCCTCATCACCGACCATCCTGATGCCGTACAACCCGCCCCATCACGAAAAGTTGCTGCTGTCCTGCGGGTTCACCAAGGCCAAGGATCTGTGGGCCTGGGAGTGGACCACGCAAACGCCGGTGGATGGCGCCCTCACCCAGCTGGCGCGATGGGCGGAAGGGCGCGGTGGCGTTCGCGTACGGCAGCTCGATCTGAGCGACTTCGACGCCGAGGAGCGGCGGCTGCGGGACATCTACACCAACGCCTGGGAACGGAACTGGGGCTTCGTACCCCCCACGGAGGGGGAGTTCCGCCACCTCACGGCGCAGCTTCGGCGTATCGTCCGGCCCGAACTGGTTCTGGTCGCGGAGGTGGACGGAGACCCGGCGGCATTCTGTCTCGCCGTCCCCGACGCCAACCAGGCGCTGAAGGTGGCCGGTGGTCGACTGACCCGATACGGGCTGCCCATCGGCCTGATCCGGGCCACCAGAGCCGCCCGGAGGATCGACCGGTGCCGACTGATCGCCCTGGGAGTGAAGGCGGAATACCGGCACCGGGGCCTCGACGCACTGCTGTACACGCGCCTCGCACAGGCCGGGCGCCAACTCGGCTACAAAGGCGGCGAGTTGTCCTGGGTTCTCGAGGACAACTACGCCATGAACCAGGCCATCGCGCGGATGGGAGCACAGCGGTCCAAGACCTATCGGATCTATCAGCGGCCCCTGTGATCAGAAGGGTGAGGAGGACGGGCAAGGATGCGCAATGAGCGCGCAGTGGTGACGGAGGCGAGACGCGATGACAGCGAATGAGTCACTGCGGTGTGACGAGAGCGCCGGGCGGGCAGACCGGCTGCGAGCGTCTCCGCCGATGTTCCGGTCACGGTTCCTCGACCGCTTCACTCGTGTGCATCCCGCCGTACCCCCGTTGCTGCACGGTCCGGTCGTACTTCTGCTGCTCGCCTGGGCGGTCCGGCACACCGGGGTGCTCCTGCTCCTGGCGTACTGTCTGCTCGGCTACGGAGTATGGACGCTGACCGAGTACTGGGTGCACCGCGCTCTGTTCCACTTCACCCCGCGCAGCGCATGGGGGCGCCGGGCGCACTGGATGGTGCACGGGGTCCACCACGATCACCCCAACGATCCCCGGCGGCTGGTCATGCCCCCCTCGGTCAGCGTCCCCGGCGCATACGGTGCCTACGAGCTGTTTCACCTGCTGGCGGGAGCGGGGCCGGGCGCCGCCCTGACCGGCGGATTCATCGCGGGCTACGTCGTGTACGACGTCCTGCACTTCCACATGCACCACCATCGCCCTTCCACGGCCCTGGGGCGGCGCCTGCGCAACCGCCATCTGCGCCATCACTTCCAGGACGAACGGCGTGGTTTCGGCGTGAGCTGCCCCTACTGGGACCACGTCTTCGGTACTGCCTCGCGTTGACGGCCTCCCCGCCAGGCGGGCAGCCACCAGTTCACCCGGCCCGCGAGTTGCATCACGGCGGGTACGAGCAGTGCGCGTACAACCGTGCAGTCCACCAGAACGGCCAACGCGAGGCCGATGCCCACCACGCGCAGATGCAACAGCCCGGACAGTGCCAAAGAGGACATCGACACGGCGAAGACCAGCGCGGCGGAGGTGAAGAGCCGGCCTGTCTGCTGGAGACCGGTCGCCACGGCGAGCGGGGTGGGGCTGCCGCGCCGGTGTTCCTCAAGGATCCGCGAGAGCAGGAAGACCTCGTAGTCCATGGAAAGGCCGAAAGCGACCGCGAACATCAGGGGGATGAGCACATCGGTGATGCCCGCAGGAGACACACCGGGAAACCAGCCCTCCTGGAATACGGCGACCAGGATTCCGAAGGTGGCGGCCAGACTCAGCATGTTCAGGAGCACGGCCTTCACCGGCACGAGCAGACTGCGCGTGTAGACCAGCAGCAGGAGGAAGGTCCCACCGCAGGCGAGTACCGCCACGAGCGGCAGCCGGTCCGTCATCACCTTCTCGGTGTCCGCCAGCCGGGCTCCCGGACCACCGACGAGAGCCGGAACCGGTGCGGGAATCAGGCGGAGCCGTTCCACCAGCCGGCTCCCCTCAGGAGTGAGCGGCGCGCGGGCGTACGTCTGAGGGGTCACGGCCAGTCGACTGGCCGATGTGGCGGTGAATGACGCCGCCCGGACTGCCGGGAGTGGTGACACTTTCCCGGCACGGTAGGTCCCGGTGACGGTGTCCACCCGGGCCACTCCCGGGACGTGGGACAGTCTGCGGGCGTATCCGTCGAGCGCCGCCCGGGCGCGTGGGTCCGCCGTGGCGTTGAGGCCGGGCAGTACGACGGAGGGGGCGCCCGACGAGGCGGCGCCGAATTCTGTGCGCAGGGTCCGTGCTGTCGAGGCGACCGGCGAGGAATCCGGGAGCGTCGCGTCGGCGTACACACCGAACCGCACCTGAAGCGCCGGTACGGCAAGGAGGATCAGGAAGGTGAAGCCTGCGAGGGCGACGGCCGTCGGCCTTCTCACCACCCAGTGCGCCAGCCGGGCCCAGGAGTCGCCCTCCCGGCGCCCGCCGCGCGGTCGGCGCAGTCGGGCGAAGACGTCTCCGCTGTCGATACGTGGTCCGAGCACCACGAGCAGCGCAGGCACGACGGCCAACGCCCCTACGGCGGAGGTGATGACGATCGCGGTGCCGCCGAAGGCGAGAGATCGCAGCAGCGGCAGCGGGACGACGAGCAGAGTGCACAGAGCCGCCACCACGGTGGCGGCGGAGAACGCCACGGCGCGTCCGGCAGTTCGCAGCGTGACCTGCACCGCCGCGTCCGGGGCGTTGCCTGCCGCGACCTCCTCCCGGTAGCGGGAGACGAGCAGCAGGCTGTAGTCCACGGCCAGCCCGAAACCCAAGGCGGTGGTAACACTGACGCTGAAGGCCGACACCGGCACCACACCGTCCAGCAACCGCAGGCATGCCCCGGCGATCACCACGGCGAACGCGCCCACCACGACCGGAAGCAGCGCGGCCACGGCACTGGAGAACACCCACAGCAGGATCAGCAGGATCACGGGGGCCGCGACGAGCTCGGCCAGGAGCAGACCGCGTTCGCTGAGATGTTCGCTTTCCGAGAGGACCGCGTCCTCGCCCCCCGCGGAGACTCGCAGTGCCTCATCGGGCCCGGTCTTCCCGGTGTAGCGGGCCATCGCGTCATTCGCGGCGGCACGCACGGCTTGCTCGTCTCCGCGGAAGCGCACCAGTACCAGCGCGCGACGGCCATCGTCCGTACGGAACTCGGGGAGCCGGAGCGGCCAGTACCCTCGGACCCATTCGGTGCGGGGATCGGCGGCGAGACTGTCGAGCAGTTTCTGGCCGGCCCGCGTGGCACGCGGGCCGTCGACCGGCCCGGAAGAGGTGGCCACCAGCGCCAGATGCGGTTCGCCGGTCTTGAACCGGGAGGCCAGGAACTCGTCGGCACGCAGGGACTCGGCGGTGGGCGGCGTCCAGCTCTCGGGGGAGGGACGGCTGTCGACTCCGAGGAGGACCCAGACCGCGCAGCAGGCGGCCAGGCAGGCGAGGACGAGCACCCGAGCGGCACGGCGACTCGCACGCTGTGCCGGGACCTTCTGTTCAGGGAGCTGCCGGATTGTCGTTTGCCCCTTCTGAGGGGCGGTCTTCACCACGCCCGGGGCAACGACGCCACGGCTCAAGCGTTACCGGGCTGGTCAGAATTGATGAGGACGTTTCCGAACTCCGCAGACCCGACGTGGACGGTCGCGTGTTCGCGGTGGAGGACGCCTGACCGGAACCAGCCCAGCCAGACGCCTTCGTGCGCGTCCGTGGCCCCACCGACAGGGAGTGGGTTCCGTCGGCGATGAAGCGGCATCGGACCCGCGTCGGCGGGGACAGCTCACACGTGGGGTAGCAGGCGGGCTTCGGCCGACAGTCGGCTGGGTCACGATGTAGCAGCGCCGGTCCTCGGTGCGGTGGAGTGCCGCCCGCCCCGTCGGTGTCGACGAGCCGCAAGCCTCGGGCTCCTCCTGCCGTGTGCCGTCCACGCCCCACATTTCCGCTTCGGTCGTAGCCGTCCTCGTATGGCCATAGGAACGTGCCCCCTGCATGCAACTCACAGCCCTCTCCGAGTGAAAACGCCATGAAGGGCGCGTAAAGTGGCGAAAGTGCCGTAATGCATCGCGGACCGGCGCTGGAGGCGGCGCACATGACTGATCCTTACGGCTTCCTCAGGACCCCGCGCAGGCCCAGCGGGGCGCGTCCCGTCGAGGAACGACTGAACGACTGGAACGAGGTCCACGCAGGGCAGCCGCTGCTTCCTCTCGTGTCCCAGCAGGCAGGGCGCTGTATGGACTGCGGCATACCCTTCTGCCACAGCGGCTGCCCGCTGGGGAATCTCATCCCGGAGTGGAACGCGTACGCGGCGCGGGGCGACTGGCGCGCCGCGGCCGAGCGGCTGCACGCGACCAACAACTTCCCCGAGTTCACCGGGCGGCTGTGCCCGGCACCGTGCGAGGACGCCTGTGTACTGGCCGTCAACGCCGATCCAGTCACGATCAAGAACGTCGAACAAGCCATCGCCGACCACGCCTGGGAGCGGGGGTACGTACCACCACGGCCGCCGCAGCGGCTGAGCGGGAAAGCCGTGGCCGTCATCGGGTCGGGACCGGCCGGACTGGCGGCAGCTCAGCAGCTCACCCGGGCCGGCCACACCATTGCCGTGTACGAGCGCGCCGACCGCATCGGCGGGCTGTTGCGCTACGGCATTCCCGATTTCAAGATGGAGAAGTGGCAGCTGGACCGCCGTATCGAGCAGATGAGGGCCGAGGGTACGAAGTTCCACACCGGCGTTCGGGTCGGCAGCGACCTGGACGCCACCGAGCTGTGGACGCGCCATGACGCGGTGATCGTCGCCGTCGGCGCAACGGAGCGGCGAGAACTGCCTGTTCCCGGCCGCGAACTGCGCGGCATTCATCAGGCGATGGACTACCTCACCCTGTCCAACCGGACCAGGCAGAGCGACTGCACCTCGCCTCCCCTCACCGCCGAGGGGAGGCACGTGGTGATCGTCGGCGGCGGGGACACCGGATCGGATTGCCTGGGCACCGCGCTGCGCCAGGGTGCGGCCTCCGTGACGCAGCTGGACATCAACCCCGTGCCGGGCGACACACGGCCCGAGACCGAGCCGTGGCCCGTGTACCCGAAGGTCTACCGGATCTCCCACGCCCATCACGAGGCCCGGGAGCGCCACGGCACGGATCCGAGGGTCTTCTCCTGTGCCACCTTGAGCTTCGAAGGGGAATCGGCGGGCCACGTGCGCGCGGTGCACCTGACGGAGGTGGAGCCGGCGTCCAGAAGACCGCTGCCGGGCACCGAGCGGGCGATACCGGCCGAGCTGGTGCTGCTCGCCCTCGGCTTCTGCGGCCCGGAGCGGAACAGCGGCCTGATGGAGCAGTTCGGGCTCGCGCTGGACGGCCGGGGGAACTTCGCCCGGGACACCGCCTTCGCCGCCGCGTCGGCGGAGCAGCACAAGCGGACCGGGCGCACCGAGGCGGAGGGTGTGTTCATCGCGGGCGACGCGGGACGCGGCCAGTCGCTGGTGGTGTGGGCCATCGCGGAGGGACGGGCCGCGGCGGCGGCCACCGACCACTACCTGACCGGCTCCACGGTGCTCCCGGCCCCGGTCTCCCCGGCAGACCGGCCCCTGACGGCGTGACTCTCCTCTGATCACTCATCAACTCTCCGTATGCAAAGGAGTTTGACGGGCAATCGGCTTCGAGTGGCAGCCCGGCAGTGGATGACGGAGACTCGGAGATGATGATTCGCGACCGGAGGAATTCTCTTCAGGGGTTCGCATGGAAGAAGAATCTGTCGAGGTTCTGACGCCCGCGCCGGATGAATCCGCATTCGCTGAGCGCGGATACGCCGGCCCGGTGACCGACACCGAGAAGAACTTTGCCGAAGTGCTGGCCGAGGTTGTGTGCGTCGAACGGGTGTCGGTAGACAGCCACTTCTTCGACGACCTGGGTGCGAATTCCCTCGTCATGGCTCATTTCTGCGCAAAGGTCAGGAAGCGCGCGGACCTTCCGTCGGTCTCGATGAAGGACATTTACCGGAGCCCGACAATCCGAAGTCTCGCGGTGGCGCTCGAAAAAACCGCCCCCACCGCTGCGGAATCGAAGATTCCGGCGCAGATCCAGGTGGTGGAACCGGCTGGCACTTTGCGGTACGTCCTGTGCGGAACGGTTCAGTTGCTGCTGTTCCTCGGCTATTCGTTCCTGGCGGGAATCGTCACCGCCCGGGGTTACGAGTGGGTCTCCGACGGCTCGGGGCCGGTCGACATCTACCTGCGTTCGCTTCTCTTCGGTGGCGCAGTCTTCCTGGGCCTGTGCGCCTTTCCGGTCGTCGCCAAATGGATCCTGATCGGCCGGTGGCGAGCCCGTGAATTCCCGGTCTGGGGGCTGACGTATCTGCGCTTTTGGACCGTCAAGGTTCTGCTCCACGCCAACCCGATGATCTTCTTCGTCGGCAATCCCCTGTACGTGCTGTACCTGCGGTCACTCGGCGCCCGGATCGGCAAGAGCGTCACGATCTTCTCCCGCACCGTTCCGGTCTGTACCGACCTGCTCAGCATCGGCGCCGGTACGGTGATCCGCAAGGACTCGCACTTCCTCTGCTACCGCGCGCACGCCGGACGTATCGAGACCGGCCGGGTCACCCTGGGCCGGGACGCGTTCGTCGGCGAGAAGACCGTCCTCGACATCGACACGTCGATGGGGGACGGCGCGCAGCTTGGCCATACGTCGGCGCTGTACGTCGGCCAGCGGGTCCCGGACGGCGAGCGGTGGCACGGATCGCCCGCCCAGCGCACCGAAGTCGACTACGTGAGAGTCGCTCCCACGCACTGCGGCACGCTGCGCCGTGCCTGGTTCGGCCTGCTCACCGTGGGCCAGTTGTTCCTGCTGTACGTGCCACTGACGGTTGGGGGCATGTACATGCTGCTGACCGTGGTCCCGGCGCTGGACGACGTGCTCGCACCCGGCGCCGTGGGCTTCACGTCGCCGGCGCTCTACCTCGACGCGCTGATCGTCTCCCTCGTGCTGTTCTTCGGATTCGTCGTCGTCGGCCTCGCCACGCTGCTCACCGTTCCGCGCCTGCTGAACCTGGTGATGAGGCCCGACAGGATCTATCCGCTGTACGGCTTTCACTACTCGGTTCACAGGGCGATCACGCGCCTGACGAACGTGCGGTTCTTCCTCTGGCTCTTCGGGGACAGCTCCTACGTCGTCGACTATCTGCGCGGTGTCGGATACGACCTGTCGCGGGTGGAGCAGACCGGGTCGAACTTCGGCTCGGACGTGCAGCACGAGACCCCCTATCTGGCCTCCGTAGGCAGCGGAACAATGGTCGCCGACGGGCTTTCCATCATGAACGCGGAATTTTCCAGCACGTCGTTCCGAGTGTCCCGGGCGTCGATCGGGCCGCACAACTTCCTGGGAAACCACATCGCGTATCCCTCGGGCGCGAGGACCGGCGACAACTGTCTTCTCGGGACGAAGGTGATGGTTCCTCTCGACGGTGAAATCAGGGAAGGCGTCGGGCTGCTCGGCTCACCGTCCTTCGAAATTCCCCGCTCGGTGGAACGCGATTCCCGGTTCGACCATCTGCGGACCGGAGAAAACCTGCGCCGGAACCTCGCCGCGAAGAACCGCTACAACATCCGCACCATGGGCTTGGGCCTCTTCATACGGTGGCTTCACTTCTTCTTCCTCACGTTGATCGGTCTCGCTGCCGTCGACCTGCACGGCGTATTCGGGCAGCTGGTGATAGCCGTGTCGCTGGTCCTCGGCCTCCTGTCCACCGCGGCCTACTTCATCCTGCTGGAGCGCGCCGTCACCAGATTCCGCCCGCTGCAGCCCCGGTTGTGCTCGATTTACGACCCGTACTTCTGGTGGCACGAACGCCTGTGGAAGGTTCCCGACCACTACCTGAACGTATTCAACGGCACCCCCTTCAAGAACGTGATCTGGCGGTCGCTCGGAGTACGGATCGGCAACAGGGTGTTCGACGACGGCTGTTATGTGACGGAGCGGACGCTCACCACCATCGGAAGCGACTGCACGCTCAATGCCGGGAGCAAAATCCAGTGCCATTCGCAGGAGGACGGCACCTTCAAGTCCGACCACAGCGCGGTCGGCGCCGGCTGCACCGTCGGTGTCGGTGCCCTCGTCCACTACGGCGTGACGATGGGCGACGGCGCGGTGCTCGCCGCCGACTCCTTCCTGATGAAGGGCGAGGACATGCCGCAGCACGCTCGGTGGGGCGGAAATCCCGCCGTGGAGTCGCGCATTGGCGACGACGATCCCGCGACGCGGCGACGGTGAGCGGAGGGAGAACGGGCATGCGGACCGAGGCCGGCCGGAAGTTCTGGAGCGGCGTGCTCACCGCCGGTGGATCCACCGCGCTCCCGCGTTGGGCGCCGGATCCGGTGCCGGGGATCGCCACGCACGGGGCGACGGTCCCGGACGACGTCACGGCGGCGTTGCACCGGCTCGCCGACGACCTGGCGATGCCGGTCACCTCGGTGGTGCTCGCCGCGCACACCAAGGTGCTCGCGGCGCTGTCCGGCGACCCCGAGGTCAGTACGGGCTACATCGCCGTAGAGGGCGGCTCGCCGCTGCCCTGCCGGCTGACGACCGCACCGGACTCGTGGCGGGAACTGCTGGTACGGACCCGCCGGGCCGAGTTGGAAATGCTGGCGCACAAGGACTTCCCGGTCGACCAGCTCAGCCACGAGCTGAGCCTGGCCGGACCGTCGACCGAGGCGGTGTTCGACCCGGTCGACGGCGACGGCGACCTCCCCGGACACGTCGTACTGGGGCTGGGCTTGTCGCGAGACAGCGAGAGGCTCGCACTGCGGTTGCGGTACCGGACTGACGCGCTGGACGCTGACGCCGCCGTCCGGATCGCCGACTACCACCTCTGCGCGCTCGCGCTGATCGCCGCCGATCCGGACGCAGGGCACCGGCGGCGGAGCCTGCTCTCCGCCGAGGAGCTCCGGTTCCAGATCGAAGGGCTGGCCGGGCCGCACCGGAACCTGCCGGACCGCAGGGTTCACGAGCTGTTCGAAGAGCGGGTACGGGCCCACCCGGAAGCCGTCGCGGCCGTGCACGGTGACCGCCAGTGGACGTACCGGGAGCTCAACGAACGAGCCAACCGGCTCGGACGGGCCCTGCTGGCCCGGGGGTTGCGGCGCGAAGGTGTCGTCGCCGTGGTGACCGAGCGCAACCTGGACTGGCTGGCCGCCGTCCTCGCCGTCTTCAAGGCCGGCGGGGTGTATCTGCCCGTCGAGCCGCACTTCCCGGCCGAGCGCATCGCGGCAACGCTGTCCCGCGCCGGATGCGCGCTCGTGCTGACCGAACGCGGCAGCACCGCCACGCTCGACCAGGCCCTCGGCTCGCTGTCCTCCGGCCCGCCGTCCCCCGGCTCGCCGTCCGCAGTGCGCAAGCTCCACCTCCACGAGGCCTACGCCGAGAACCATGCCGGCGCCGACCTCGGCGTCCGCGTGGCAGCCGACCAGGCGGCGTACATCTACTTCACCTCCGGCTCCACCGGCGAGCCCAAGGGTGCGATGTGCGAACACGCCGGCATGCTCAACCACCTCTACGCCAAGATCGACGACCTGGAGATCAGCGAGGGCCAAGTGGTCGCCCAGACCGCACCCCAGTGCTTCGACATATCGCTGTGGCAGCTTCTCTCCGCCCTTGTGGTGGGAGGGCGGACACTGCTGGTGGAGCAGGAGGTGATCCTGGACGTCCAGCGGTTTGTGGACAAGATCGCCGACGGCCGGGTCACGGTCCTTCAGGTCGTGCCGTCCTACCTCGACGTCGTACTGTCCTGCCTGGAGCAGCGCCCCCGAGAGCTGCCGGACCTGCGGTACGTATCGGCCACCGGCGAGGCGCTCAAGAAGGAGCTCGCGCAGCGCTGGTTCGCTGCCGTGCCGGGGATCCGGCTGGTCAACGCCTACGGGCTGACCGAAACCTCGGACGACACCAACCACGAGGTGATGGACCGGGTTCCGGACACCGAGCGGGTGCCGCTCGGCCGGTGCGTAAACAACGTGCGTGTCTACATCGTCGATGAGTACCTGTCACCGGTGCCGCTCGGGGCCCCCGGCGCGATCGTCTTCTCCGGCGTCTGCGTCGGCCGCGGGTACGTCAACGACCCCGAGCGCACCCGGCAGGCCTTCACGACCGATCCGCACGACGCCGGCCGGCGCCTCTACCGAGGTGGCGACTACGGCCGATGGCTGCCCGGCGGCAAACTGGACTTCCTCGGCCGCCGTGACAGCCAGGTCAAGATCCGTGGCTTCCGGATAGAGATCGGCGAGATCGAGAACACCCTGCTGCGGGTGCCCGGTGTCCGCGACGGTGCGGTGGTCGTCGCCGAGCGGCCCGACCGCAGCAAGCACCTGGTGGCCTTCTGCACCGGCCCGCGGCCGATCGATGCCGGCGTTCTGCTGGACCGGCTGGGCGAGTCGCTGCCCGCGTACATGGTCCCGTCGGCCGTCCACCGGCGGGAAAGCCTGCCGGTGACCGCCAACGGCAAGACCGACCGGAAGACCCTGACGGCGCTGGCCGCCGAACTCGACACGGCCGGTGACGACCGTGGCGCGCCGATGACCACGGCCGATCCGATGACGCCGGCCGAAAAGCGGCTGGCGGCCGCCTGGGCGAAGGTGCTCGGCATCCCGCAGCACCGGATCGGACGGCTGGACCACTTCTTCGACCTGGGTGGCACATCGCTGTCGGCGGTGAAGCTGGCAGTCGCCCTGGAGCGTGCGGTGTCCCTCAAGGACGTCGCACGTCGCCCGGTGCTCGCCGACCTGGCCCGGCTGCTCGACGACGGATGCGAGCGGCCCTCCGGTCTCCTGCAGCCCTTGTCGGCACCGGACGGTGCCGGGACCGGCGCCCTCGTCTGCTTCCCCCACGCTGGCGGCGGCGCGGTGAGCTTCGAGCCAATGGCCAGGGCCCTGCAGGGCAGTGGACCGGCGGTGTACGCCGTCGAGCCGCCGGGCCACGACGTGACCGCCGACGGCGGGACCCCCTTCGCGTCGCAGGCACAACTGGTGGAGGAGGTCAGTGACGAAATCACTCGCCTCGGCCTGACCGGGATCCTGCTGTGGGGCCACTCTTCGGGTGCCGCGCCGGCGTTGGAGACGGCGAGGAGGCTCGCCGAGCGCGGGACCGGCGTCCAGCGGGTCTTCGTTGCGGCGCAGCTGCTCGGTGACGCCGCCGGCCGGCGTGCGGCCGTAACCGAGCTGACCGGGCGGAGCGACGACCGGATCGCCGCCGAACTGGGCGCGGACAGCGGCTACCCCGGGCTCGGTGGGCTCGGTGGGCTCGGTGGGCTCGATGCCGGGCAGGCCGAGCGCGTCGCCGCCGCCTACCGGCACGACGTGGGTTGCGCCCACCGCTATTTCGCGGATGCCCTGGACAGCCCGCCGACGGTGAAGCTGTCCGCACCGGTCACGGTGGTCGTGGCCGCCGACGACCCGATCACCGCGGGGTTCCGGGAGCGGTACGGCGACTGGCGACTGCTGGCCGACCACGTCGAATTGCACGAACTCGCCGACGGCGGTCACCTCTTCCCGCGCACCCGCCCGGCGGAAGCGGCGAAGGCCGTGCTGCGCGCCGCCGAATGGCCGGCTTCCCTTACGCAACTGACGCAACCGACGCAACTGAAGTGACGCGACCGACGCGAGTCGAAAGGAGAACGAGATGCCGATCTCATTCACGGCGTCACCGCTCGACCTCGACCTGGGACCCGGCAGACCCCCGGTGCTGAGGACCGGGACCGCGGGCGACCCGGCCCACTGGGCGGCCGAACACCGCGACGCCCTGCACGCCCTCGTCGCCGATCACGGTGCGGTCCTGGTACGCGGCCTCGGGCTGCGAGACGCGGACGGGACCGGCACAGTCTTCCGACGGCTGGCCAAGGCCCTGATGCCCGAGAAGGAGGCCTTCGCGCCCCGGCGGGCCTACGCGCCCGGCGTCTACTCCTCGGCCGAGTGGCCGCCGAACCAGCCGATGTGCATGCACCACGAACTGAGCTACGCCCTCGAGTTCCCCGGCCTGATGCTGTTCGCGTGCCTCGGCGCGCCCGCCGAGGGCGGGGCGACCGCGGTGGCCGACTCGTCGGCCGTACTGGAGGCGCTGCCCGCCGAGCAGGCCGAGCGGTTCGAGCGGGAGGGCTGGCTGCTCACCCGCAGCTACAACGACGAGATCGGGGCATCCGTGGCCGAGGCGTTCGGCACCGAGGACCGCGGCGCCGTCGAGAGCTACTGCCGCGCCAACGCCATCGAGTACGCCTGGCAGCCCGACGGCACACTGCGCACCAGGCAGCGCCGCAGCGCTGTGGTGCGTCACCCGGCCACCGGCGCACGCTGCTGGTTCAACCAGATCGCGTTCCTCAACGAATGGACGATGGCCCCCGAGGTGCGCGAGTACCTCGTGGACGTCTACGGCGCAGACGGCCTGCCGTTCAACACCCGGTTCGGAGGCGGCGATCCCATCGGCGAGGACGTCGTGCAACTGCTCAACAAGATCTACGAGGACAACACCGTACGCGAGCCGTGGCAGGCCGGCGACCTGATGATCGTCGACAACGTCCGCACCGCGCACAGCAGGGAGCCCTACGAGGGACCCCGCGAAGTGCTCGTCGGGATGGCCGACCCGGTGCGCCTGGCCGACTGCTCGCCGACCGTGGAGGTGACCACGCGATGACTACCAGGCGTTCCCCCGCGATGGAACTGACCCCGCGCGAGCCGGTCGGCGCGCCGACGTTCGCCGTCATCTCCGGCTCCCAGGTCGAGGGCGTGCTGCAGGGGCGCGAGAAACAGATCGTGGAGCTGGTGGAGGCCACGTACCGGCTGCACAGCGCCGGTGGCTGCGTGAACCCGCCGTCCTACTTTCTGCGGTTCCCCGACCGCCCGTCCTCCCGGATCATCGCGCTGCCCGCCTCGATCGGGGAGCCGATGCGGGTGGACGGCCTGAAGTGGATCTCCAGCTTCCCGGAGAACGTGGTGGCCGGCATCCCGAGGGCCTCGGCGGTGCTGATCCTCAACGACCACGGCACCGGCTACCCGTTCGCCTGCCTGGAAGGCTCCATCATCAGTGCCACCAGAACGGCCTCCTCGGCCGCCCTGGCGGCCCAGTGGCTCAGCAGCGGCCGACCGCGCCCGACCCGCGTCGGGTTCGTCGGTGCGGGCCTGATCGCCCGCTACATCTACGACTTCCTCGCAGCCACCGGCTGGTCGTTCGACGAGGTCGGCGTGCACGACGTGTCCGCCGACAGCGCGGCCGGGCTCCGCTGTTACCTGGAGCAGTCGCGGACCACCGGCCGGATCACCGTGCACGACAGTGCCGAAGAGCTGATCCGCTACAGCGACCTGGTGGTCTTCGCCACCGTCGCCGGGCAGCCCCACGTCAACGACCTGTCGTGGTTCGAGCACAACCCGCTGGTGCTGCACGTGTCGCTGCGCGACCTGGCACCGGAGATCATCCTCGACTCGGTCAACATCGTCGACGACGTCGAGCACTGTCTCAAGGCCAACACCTCACCCCACCTGGCCGAGCAGCTCACGGGCAACCGGGACTTCCTGCACGGCACGCTGGACGACGTGATGGCCGGACGGGTGATGGTCCCGAGGGACCAGCCGGTCGTGTTCTCGCCTTTCGGCCTCGGGATTCTCGATCTGGCCGTGGGCAAGTACGTCTACGACGAGGTGGCCCGCTCCGGAGGGCTGCACGTCGTCGACGGTTTCTTCCACGAACTGCGGCGTTATGGATGAGCAGCCGAGCGCCCGCAGGACTGCCACCAACAGACGTCCGAGACTGCTCCGCCGCAGATCAGGAGACAATCGTGCCAGTCATATCCGTTCCCCAGGCCTTCAATGAAGAGGACCTCTACGTCGACCTCCAGCCGATCTTCGGGTCCTCGCTCTTCCTGAAGTGTGAGGGCTTCAACTTCGCCGGCTCGATCAAACTGAAGACCGCGATCGAGATGGTCGAGAACGCCGAACGGGACGGCGTCCTGACGCCCAATTCCATCATCGTCGAATCTTCGTCCGGGAACCTGGGCGTGGCGCTGAGCGTGATCGCCGCGAGCAAGGGCTACCGGTTTCTGTGCGTGACGGACTCCCGCTGCAACCTGACGACGAGGCTGATGATGGAAGCGCTGGGCAGCCAGGTGCACGTCATCGGCACTCAGAACCCCCACGGCGGCTTCCTCGGCGCGCGGATCGACTACGTCCGCGCGCTGTGCGACTCCGACCACCGGTACGTGTGGCTCAGCCAGTACACCAATCCGAGCAACTGGAAGGCGCACTACCGCAGGACGGCGCCGGAGATCGCTCGCGAGTTCCCGCGTCTGGACGTGTTGTTCGTCGGGGCCGGCACCACGGGCACCCTGATGGGCTGCGCTCGTTACTTCCGGGAGTGGCACCGTCCGGTGCGGATCGTCGCACTCGACAGTGCCGGCTCGGTGTCCTTCGGCGGTCCCCCCGGCCGCCGGATGATCCCCGGACTCGGCATGAGTATGCGTCCGCCGCTGCTCGACGAGGCCTACGTGGACGAGGTCATCCACGTCGAAGAGGCGAACACCATCCGCGCCTGCCGCCGTCTGGCCAGACGCGGGTTCCTGTTCGGCGGCTCCACCGGCACGGTGGTCAGCGGCGCGATGGGATGGCTGGACCAGCACGACACCCGTGACCTCACCGCGGTGGCCATCGCCCCGGACCTCGGGGAGCGATACCTCGACACCATCTACCAGACCAACTGGCTGCAGGCCCTCTACGGCGAGGACATGCTCGACTCCGACGAGCCGCCGGTCGGTTCCCGGACTGCCGACACCCACCCCCGCTGACGGGGCGCCGCAGCCGCCTGGTCGGAGCACCCTGGCATGCGCCCGGGAGGGCACCGGCCGCACCAGCTCATACGGCCGGGCTTTCGGAACACCCCCGCGCCGGCGGAGGACGACAGCCGGTCGCGGTGAACGCCGGGGACTGTGAGAGGACCCAGGAGACCGGATGGCCAAGGCAACTGCTTCAGTCCTGGTGGACGGGACAGGAGGGCACTACACGGTTGCGGACGACCTGCCTGCAAAGCACGGTCTGTCATTCCTTCGGGTGGCGTAATCCTCGGGGGCGCCGGGGTATGCCCTGGTAGCTGGCACGATGAGTGACGGCAAAGGATCTGATCATGCAGGTACGCCGCCCTGCCCGATTGCACACGCTACTACTCCGCCACCAAGCGGTCCGCGGATGTTTTCTCTCCGCCGTGAGTAACAAGAGGTTGGTACTCAGCGGCCGCGATCAGGGGGTTTCCGGCCCTCTTGCAGGAGGTTCCTCGTTGTCTCATCGTCAGTCATCCGCTCAGCATGGTGGTGGCCATGCGCTGAACCCCGACGGTGCGGCGGATTCGCCGGTCGAGGTCCTGCCGGCCACCGCGGCACAGCGCGAGATCTGGCTCGCCGAGCAGCGCTCCCCGGACACACGTCAGGCACTGCGTCTGGGCGAGTACCTGGAGATCTGCGGACCGGTCGATCCGGCCGTTTTCGAAGCAGCGCTGCGCCAAGTGGTGGCCGAAACCGATGCGTTGCGGGTGCGCCTGGTGTCCGGTGAGGACGGTCCTGTTCAGGTCCTGGAGCGTGAGCTGCCCTGGACCCTTTCGTTAGTCGACGTCAGCGACGAAGCCGACCCGGAGGCCGCCGCACGCGCGTGGGTCTCGGCCGACATGGCCAGGTCCATGGACCTGGCCTCCGGTCCGTTGTTCAGCTACGCCCTGCTGCAACTGGCGCCGGACCGGTTCTGGTGGTACCACACCTACCACCATGCGGCCGTGGACGCTTTCGGCTACGCCCTCGTGGCACGGCGGGTCGCCGACGTCTATACGGCCCTGGCGGACGGGCGCCAGGCCGGCCCCAGTCCCTTCGGCCCGTTGTCGGCGCTGGTCCGGGCCGACCAGGACTACCGCGCGTCCGAGGACCATGCAGCCGACCGCGCGTACTGGATGCGGCAACTGTCCGGATGGACGAGGACCGCCGCGCCTTCGCCCGGCTCCAGGGGCACGGCAGCCGTTCCCGGCCCGACGAGGCAGGGGCGGTCCTCAGAAAGCCCGGCCCTTGTGGCCATCCCGAGAACGGAGTTGCGCCCGCTCCTGCGTCCGCAGGCGCTGAAGGCAGCGGCTTCGCGCGCCGGCGTCTCCCGTTTTCGTTTCGTGTTCGCCGCCATGGCGCTGTACACGCATCACCTGACGGGCGCGCGGGACGTGGTGGTCGGGCTGACCGTATCCGGCCGGGTGGACTCGGCCTCCCGCACGACGCCCGGGATGCTGGCCAACAGTGTTCCCGTACGCCTGACGATCCGGCCCGACATGCCGCTGAAGGACCTGCTGGCCCAGGTCGACGACCGGATGCGCGAAGCGGTTGAGCGCCAGCGTTACCGCGGGGAGGACTTGTACCGCGACCTCGGCCTGTCACGAGACTCCGGCGCGGCGATCTCACCTACGGTCAACCTCATCGGGTTCGACTACAACATCGCCTTCGCCGGCCACCGGTGCATCCCGCACAACCTCTCCTTCCCGCTGGGCAGCGACCTGATGATCATGGTGTGGGACCGCCGGGACGGCACCGGCCCGCACATGAGACTGCACGCGGCGCCCGGAGCGTACGGCGAGTCCGACCTCGCTGACTCCCAGCGGCGTCTGCTGCACTTCCTGGCGAACATGGCGGACTTCGACCCCGGTCTCCCGGTCGGCATGCTCGACGTACTGCCGGAAGACGAGCGACAGAGCCTGCTGGACAAGGGGGACGCCTCCGCGGCAGGCGTCCCCGCCGTTCCCTTGCCGAGGATGTTCGAGGACCAGGTACGCCGCACGCCGGATGCCGACGCGGTGGTGGCCGACGACACGACGCTGACGTACAGGGAGTTGAACGCGCGCGCGAACCGACTCGCGCACGCCCTGACCGCTCAGGGTGTCGGCGTCGAGGATGTCGTCGCCCTCGCCCTGCCGCGTTCGATCGACCTTGTCGTGGCTGTGCTCGCCGTGCTCAAGGCCGGCGCCGCCTACCTGCCGGTGGACCCGGCGTATCCGGCGGCGCGGAGAGAGTACATGCTCGCCGACGCCCGCCCGGCCCTGGTGATCGACGATCCGCAGGCGGTGGCCGAGCTGTCGGAGGGACAGCCGGACACAGATCCGGGAATCGCCATGGACCCGCGGCACCCGGCGTACGTGATCTACACCTCGGGTTCGACCGGGCGGCCCAAGGGGGTGATGGTGACCCACACGGGCATCGCCTCCCTGGTGATGTGTCAGGCGAAGCGCCTGGAGATCACCTCCGACAGCAGGGTGCTGCAGTTCGCCTCACCCAGCTTCGACGCCTCCACGTGGGAACTGTGCGCCGCCCTGCTGAACGGGGCCGCGCTGCTTCTCGCCCCTACGGCCGACCCCCTGTCGGTTCTCACCGACCCCGGTACGCACGTCACGCATGCGGTCGTGCCGCCGTCGGCACTGGCCGTGGTGTCCGAGACGGACGTGCGTGTTCCGACGCTGGTGGTGGCTGGAGAGTCATGTCCGCCGGGGTTGGTGGCGCGGTGGGCGCCTCATCGGCGCATGCTGAACGCCTACGGGCCGACGGAAACCACGGTCATGGCGTCCTTGAGCAAGCCGCTGATGCCGTCGGACTCGGCGCCGCCGATCGGACACCCCACCCCCGGCAGCCGCGTCTACGTGCTGAACGGCACGCTGCAACCGGTGCCATGGGGAACTGCCGGCGAGCTGTATGTCGCCGGTGCCTCCCTGGCCCGCGGCTATCTGCGCCGGCCGGCGCTGACCGCCGAGCGGTTCGTGGCCGACCCGTACGGCCCTCCCGGGACACGGATGTACCGGACGGGCGACGTGGTGCGGTGGCTGGCGGACGGCGAGTTGGAGTACGTCGGCCGTGCTGACCACCAGGTCAAGGTCCGCGGGTTCCGCATCGAGCTCGGAGAGGTCGAGGCCGCGCTGACGGCGTGCCCGGGTGTGGCGCAGGCCGCGGTGCTCGCCCGCCCGGACCGGCAGCGGGATGAAGTCCGGCTCGTCGCCTACGTCGTGGCCGGTGAGGACGGGACACGGCCGCAGCTGCTGCGCGAGCGACTGCGCGAGCGACTGCCCGGTTACATGGTGCCCTCGGCGTTCGTCATGCTCGACGAGCTGCCGGTGACCCCTAACGGAAAGCTGGACCGGGACGCCCTGCCGGAGCCCGGCGACGAGCCCGGTGCGTCCGTCGTACGGCCACCGCGGACCCCTCGCGAACAGCTACTGTGCGAGCTGTTCGCCGAGGTGCTCGGTCTCCGGCAGGTCGGCATGGACTCGGACTTCTTCGAAGCGGGCGGGCACTCGCTGCTGGCGATCCGCCTGGCGTCCCGGATCCGAGCCGTCCTGGGCGTGGACCTGAACCTGAACGTGCTGTTCGAAGCGCCCACGGTGGCCCGCTTGGCAGCCCGGCTGGACGGCGCGGACCGGCAGGAACGCCCGGCACTGACCGTCCAGGAACAACCGGACCCCGCCCCGCTGTCATTCGCCCAGCAACGGCTGTGGTTCCTGCACCGTGCGCTCGGCCCGAGTGCCACGTACAACATTTCTCTGGTGCATCGTCTGGCCGGCGAGCTCGACCGGGGGGCGCTGGAGAGGGCGCTGGGCGATGTGGTGGGTCGGCACGAAAGCCTGCGCACGGTCTTCCCGGACGTCGGCGGTGAGCCCTTCAACCGGATCATCGACGCGTCCGCAGCGCGTCCGTCGCTGCCCGTCACCGAGGTGGAGGACGAGGAGTCGCTGCAGTCGCGGCTGCGGGAAGCCGCCCGTTACCCGCTCGACCTGGCGATCGAGCCACCCCTGCGCGCGGACCTGTTCGTACTGGGCCCCGCCGAACACGTCCTGGCCATCGTCGTCCACCACATCGCCGCCGACGGCTGGTCCATGGCGCCTCTGACCCGCGACCTGGCAACCGCCTACGCCGCCCGCTGCCAGGGCCGGGAGCCGACCTGGGAACCACTGCCGGCGCGGTACACCGACTACACCTTGTGGCAGCGCCGGCTCCTGGGCGAACCCAGTGACCCCGACGGGCTTCTGAACCGACAACTCGCCTACTGGACATCCGCGTTGGCGGACCTGCCCGCCGAACTCCCACTTCCATACGACCGTTCCCGCCCTGCCGTCGCGTCATACCGCGGCGCCCGAGTCCCTCTGCGTATCGACGCCGAACTGCACGCAGCGCTGACAGAGCTGGCGCGCCGGTCCGGAGCGAGCCTCTTCATGGTGCTGCACGCGGGTCTGGCGGCACTCCTGACCAAGTTGGGTGCGGGCACCGACGTCCCTGTCGGCAGTGTGATCGCAGGTCGCACCGATCAGGCCCTGGACGATCTGGTGGGATTCTTCGTCAATACGTTGGTGCTGCGTACCGACACCTCCGGCGATCCCGCCTTCACTGAGCTGCTGGCCCGTGTCCGCAGTACCGCACTGGCGGCCTATGCGCACCAGGAGGCGCCCTTCGAGCGGCTCGTGGAGAGGCTGAACCCGACCCGGTCACCGGCCCGCCACCCCCTCTTCCAGGTCGCGCTCTCCCTCGACGCCGACGAAGCCACGGCGTTCGCGCTCCCGGGCCTGCGAACGACCAGGATTCCGGTGTCGACCGAGACCGCCAAGTTCGATCTGGACATCGGCGTCTACGAACAGCGCTCCGAGAAGGGCGAGTGCCTCGGCCTGCACGGAACCATCGACTACGCCACCGACCTGTTCGACCACGGCACGGTCCAGGACCTGGCCGCGCGTTGGGTGCGGCTGCTGGAAGCGGTCGTCAAGGACCCGGACCGTCCGGTCAGTCGCATCGACGTACTGTCCGACGGCGAGCGCCGCCTCTTTCTCGGAGACACCGGCCAGGGCGCGACGGCGCGCCTGCCCGCGAACACGATTCCCGAGCTGTTCCGCACGCAGGTCCGCGCCACCCCGGACGCGGTCGCCGTTGTGGCAGACGACACGACACTGACCTACGCCCAGTTGAACGCCCGGGCGAACCGGCTCGCGCACGCACTGACCGCTCGCGGCGTCGGAGTCGAGGACGTCGTCGCCCTCGCGCTGCCGCGTTCGGGTGACCTTGTCGTGGCTGTGCTCGCCGTGCTCAAAGCGGGGGCCGCCTACCTGCCGCTGGACCCGGAGTACCCGGCCCCGCGCATCGCTGCCATGTTCGCGGACGCACGGCCCGCGCTGCTGCTCACGGACACGACCACCGCCGCGGCCGGCGACCTCGGTACGGGCACTCCGCGTCTGCTGCTGGACACACCGGAGACCAAGAAGCTGTTGCAGGGGCTGCCGGACGACGAGCCGGTGACGGGGGTATCGCCCGACCATGCGGCGTACGTTATCTACACCTCGGGATCGACCGGCACACCCAAGGGAGTCGTCGCCCGCCACGCGAGTGTGGTCAACGTGGCCGTCCAGTACCGGAACCAGGTGTTCGGACCTGCGGCCGAGCTCATGGGAGGCCGAGGCTTGCGGGTCGCCCTGACCGCTTCGGTGTCCTTCGACGCCTCCTGGGGCCAACTGGCGGCCCTGCTGGACGGCCATGAGCTGCACGTGCCCGACGCCGCCACCTGGGCGGACGCGGACCGGTTCGTGGCGTGGCTGATCCACCACCGGATCGACACGGTCGACGCCACACCTTCGTACATGCGCATCCTGTCCGACCGTAGCTTGTTCACGAACGAGCGGTGGCGGCCGAGCGTGGCCGTGCTCGGCGGCGAGGAGCTGCCGGACCGGCTGTGGGCAGAACTACGGGCGGTGGACGGGCTGGCGGCCTACAACATGTACGGGCCGACCGAATGCACCGTCGACGCGGTACAGGCGAGGCTGGAGACCGAAGTGACCCCGGTCCTCGGACAGCCGATCCCCGGCACCCGTGCCTACGTACTGGATGCCGCGTTGCGGCCGGTGCCGCCCGGCGTGACCGGTGAGCTGTATGTGGCCGGTGCCGGCTTGGCGCGCGGTTACCTGCGGCGTCCGGGCATGACGGCGCAGCGGTTCGTGGCCGATCCGTACGGCCCGCCGGGGACGAGGATGTACCGCACCGGCGACCTGGCCCGCCGGCGTGCCGACGGACAACTCGTCTTCGCCGGACGGGCGGACGATCAGGTCAAGGTCCGTGGCCACCGCATCGAACCCGGCGAGGTCGAAGCCGTCCTCTCCTCCCACCCCCGCATCGGCCACGTCGCAGTGACCGCCCGCGACGACCGCCTCGGAGAGACCCGCCTGGTCGCCTACGCGGTGCCCGTCGCCGGGACCGAGGTCGACCCGGCCGACATGCGCTCCTTCCTCCGAGAACGCCTCCCCGCCTACATGGTGCCGTCCGCTTTCGTGGCGTTGGACGCCCTGCCCCTGACTCCCAACGGCAAGCTCGACCGTGATGCCCTGCCCGCGCCGGACTACACCACGACCGCCAAAAGCGGCCGTACCCCGCGCACATCCGAGGAGCGGGCCCTGTGCGAACTGTTCGCCGAGGTACTGGACGTGCCCGCGGTCGGCGTCGACGACGACTTTTTCGCTCTGGGCGGTCACTCCCTGCTCGCCACCCGCCTGGCAAGCCGGATCGGTGAGACTTTGGCCGTCCCCTTCAGCCTGTCGGCGCTCCTTGAGGCACCGACCCCGGCGGGACTGGCCCGGCGCCTGAGTGCGGACGATCCTCACGCCGTGTCGTCGTGGGTGCCGGATTCGGAAGCGGAACTGAGCCCTGCCCTGCGTTTCGCCTCCGTTGCGCAGCCAGTCGGTGACCCGCGCGACATTCTGCTGACCGGGGCCACCGGGTTCGTCGGAGCCTTCATCCTGTCCGAGCTGCTGCACAGGACAGCGGCCCGGGTCCACTGCCTCGTCCGTGCGCGGACCGACGCCCAGGCGCGTGAGCGGCTGGCCGAGACCATGCGGACGTACGGCCTTGAGGCAACGCTGGACGATCCACGGCTGAGCATCGTCCGGGGAGACCTGACTGCCGTCGGTCTCGGCGTCGACCCGGCATGCTGGGCACGGCTGCGCGAGACGATCGACACGATCGTCCACAGCGGCGCGCACGTACATCACCTCTCGCCGTACGCACGGCTGAAGCCTGCCAATGTGGAGGGCACCCGAACCCTGCTGCGCCTGACGGGCGAAGGGCGACCGAAGGCGTTCCACCACCTCTCGACCCTCGGTGTGTTCCGGCCTGGCCAGGACTCCTCCCGGCTGGTCACCGAGGATTCGCCGATCGACGGTGAACGACACCCGTTCGGGAGGGGGTACGCAGCAAGCAAGTGGGTTGCCGACCGGCTGGTGGAGCGTGCGTTCGAGCGGGGAGCGAGTGGTGGCATCTACCGGCTCGGCCGCATCTGGGCTCACACCTCGACCGGTGCCGTCAATCCGGACGACATGTTCTCCCGGTTGCTCACCAGCTGCGCGGCGCTCGGCTGCTATCCGGCGGAACCTGAGTTCCAGGAAGCCGTCCTTCCCGTCGATGTCCTCGCCGGCGCCCTCGTCGAGCTACTGCGCAAGGGCGACACAGCCGACCTCGTACACCACCTTCACCACCCATGCAGCATGGGACCGGGTGCCTTCATGGCCGGTTACGACCGGATGCACGGGACGTGTTCTGAAGAGGTTCCGCTGACCGTATGGCTGGAACGCCTGCGCCGCGCGAGCGAGCGAGGGCAGGACTTGCCGATCCTGCCCTACCAGGCGTATCTCGAGGAGCACGCCAAGGAAGCACAAGCCGGTCAGCAGCCGACCCTGAAGTTCGAGAACGACAAGACGGTCCGTCGGTTGCGGAGGCTGGGAGTCGCGATCCCTGAGATCGACGACGCTGCGGTCTCCAACTTCTGGGGCTTCGTTGAACGGTGAGGCGAGCTGCCGGGAGCCGGCCACGGCATCGCCTCGGCCGCCACCGCGAGATCCATTGGTCTACGACGTCCACGGGCGGTGGCAGGGGCCCGAGTCACCGCCGGGCCACCACCGCGCACCCCGGGCGAATTCGTTGAAGCAACAGCAAAGTACGCCGAGGGCGGCATGACCGCCGAGAACCAGTGATTGTGGCGATGGCCTTGCTTGGAAGCCCACCCGCTGACCCCCCGATGACACATTGTGCTCGTACGAGAGTGAAGATGCGGCCGCGCTCGATCGTCCCCGGTCGCCAACGCTGGGAAGTCGACCATGTCCGCGGCAGACCCGCCGTGGCGCGGCTGACCGAGGCATCACTCCTCCAGGCTCCGGGCATCGAGGAGGTGCGCGTCAACCCGGTCACCGGCCGGGTGCTGGTGCGGCACGACCGCACCATCAGTCCGCGGGAGGTCGCCCAGTTGATGCACCGGGCAGTCGACCGGACGCTGGCAGCCTTGCGTCGGACCGCAGCGGACAAGCTGGGCCGCAACTCCGCCCTACAGTCAGCGGAAACTGACGGGACGGCAACACGTCACTCGCGCACCGATCCCGACAACAGCCCCAGAACGCGACACCGCACGGACAGAGACGGCGCCGGACGCTGGCTTCCGAGGGTGATCGGGGCCGGAGGTGTGGCAGCAGCGGCCGTTGCTGGTGGGCCCTTTCTCCTGAAGCTACTCAGTCGCCCGCTGCTTACTCTCGGACTGGCAGCCGCGGCGACGGCAGCCGTCGTCCGGCGAGCGTGGCGCAGATCGGAAAGCGCACGACAGCAGTCCGACGAATCCGCTCCTGGCCGCCGTGCCTTACGGCGCATCATCGGCCCGCACAAGCGGAAGTTCGGCTTGGCAGCGATGTTGTCCGGGCTCTCGCAGGTGGGGGAGATGGCGCTGTTCGCCTTGAGCCCTTCGATCGTGCTGTTGCTCGCCAAGGGTGGGAGCGCCACCCTGGCCGGGCTGGGTGTAGCCGGCGTCACCGCCCAGTTGTCGCTTCTCGTCGGTGTCGCCGGGGCGGCCTGCCTCGTCATGGCGGCTTCTGGCTACGGTGCCAGCGTCGTCTGGCGCCAGCTGGCGCAGGACATCGAGGACGACTGGCGCACCCGCACTTACGAGCACGTCCAGCAGGTGGCGCCGGCCGACTTGGAGAACGAGCGCGTCAGCCGGGTCAACACTGTCCTGACCGAGGACATCGGTCAGATCGGTGCCTTCGTCGGTTCGAGCATGCACGACGTCGTTCAGATGGGTACGAGCCTCGCTTTGCTGATTCCGGCGTTCCTGCTGCTCGCTCCGCAGATCGCCTGGATCGCCTTCGCGCCGATCCCGCTCATCGCCTGGTTGTCCTTCCGCTTTCACGAGCGTGCGCTCGCCGGCCAGGCCACCTCCGACGAGCAGCGAGCACGGATGAACAGCCGGGTGACCGAGAACCTCCATGCTCACACCACCATCAAATCCGCGGTCACCGAAGAGCACGAGATCGCACGCATCGCCGACCTGAATCGAAAATGCAGCGAGGCCAATCGCTCGACCGGACGCAGTGCGGCGATTCCGCCTCAGATCCTGCGACTGGCCGGTGGTTCGGCTCTGGTCGGCACGGTGCTCCTGGGCGGCCGGTCCGTGCTCCGGGGCACGCTGTCGACCGCGGCCTTCGGCCCGCTGATCGAAATGCCGGGCATCGCCATGCTGCGGCTGTCCCGATTGGGGAGCACCACCGACCAGTATCAGCGCACCGTCACCGCCCTGCACCGGGTGGAGCGTCTGCACGACCTCCCTGTCGAACCCGTCGAGGGAGGCCGCCGGTTGCCGGCCCAACAGGTGAAAGGGGAGATCGAAATGCGGAAGGTGTCCTTCGCCTACCCGGGTCGGTCACCGGTACTCCGCGGCACCTCCCTGGTCATTCCTCCCGGCCGCACCACCGGCATCGTCGGCACCAGCGGCGCAGGCAAGACCACCATCGCCAAATTGCTCATGCGCTTCCACCATCCCGACCGTGGGCAGGTACTGCTCGACGGTGCCGACGTACGCACCCTTGCCCTGCCCGACCTGCGCCGCGCGATCGGATACGTCACCCAGGAACCGTTCCTCTTCGACGCGACGATCGCGGAGAACATCCGCTACGGCACTTTCCACGCTACTGACGATCAACTGGTCGCCGCCGCCCGCACCGCCGGGGCCGACGCCTTCATCGACACCCTGCCTGACGGCTACGCCACGCGGGTCGGTGAACGCGGCGCCGCACTGTCCGGCGGGCAGAAACAGCGCATCGCGCTGGCCCGTACCGTCCTGAGCGATCCACCGGTCATCATCCTCGATGAGGCCACCTCCGCCGTCGACAACGAGACCGAGGCTGTCATTCAGCAGGCCCTCCAGGTGTTCGGGACGGACCGCACGATGATCGTCATCGCCCACCGGCTGTCCACCGTCCAAAGCGCCGACCGGATTTACGTCATGGGGCCTGCCGGACTGGTGGCCGAACAAGGTACGCACGAGGAGCTTGTGACGCGCGGCGGCACCTACACCACCCTGTGGAAGCTGCAGGCCGGCAAACCGGCACTTGTCTGACGCCGGGGCCCGCGGCAGGGAGGAGATCGGGAGAAGTACGTCGCGGGTTTCGTGCACCTGCGGGCATGCCAAGAAGCTCGTCATTCGTTCGGGTGGCTGCGGCTCACAGCAGCCAGAAAACAGCCGCTGACCTTGCATGATGGCTGTCTGAAGCAAGCCCTGGTCGTGCAGTTCATCGCAGCGCCGACCCCTCCGTCCACCCGGGAAGGGCACGAGCAATTGCTGTGCCGTTGGGCGTGCCGGGAGGGCGGCCACGCCGAGCGTCAGGCGAAGAGTCACGAACACCCAGGAGGTTGCCACTTGTCTCGCTTCGATCGCCGGTCCGCCAACGAGCAGCAACCGGTCACTCGGCACCGGTGATGCGCGGGCGACCGAATGTCGGGCGGTCAAGTGCCGGTGCTGCTCGACGAGCGCGGAAGCCCCGGAACCGCGAGCCGGACACGCTCATGCCCGTCCTTCCGATCACGCTGCTGACCTCTGCCAACGCCCCGCTCACCGGGGACCGGTGCGGAAAACCAGGAGAGCTGACATGACGCACGCAACCAATCCGTTCGAGGACGATGAAGCCTGTTTTCTGGTGCTCGTCAATGAAGCGGGCCAGCACTCGCTGTGGCCGACCTTCGCCGATGTACCCGACGGCTGGATCGTCGCCCATCCGGAGGAGACCCGGCAGGCGTGCCTCGACTACATCGGCAGGGTGTGGACCGACATGCGGCCACGCAGTCTTGCCGAGGCCATGGACGGCGGACGGTGAGGTTGTCGGCAGCGGCGGCCGGTGAGCAACGGCCAACGCTCCACTCGCCGTTCATCGGCGCGCTGCTGCGCCGACGCCCGGGCAGTAGGGCGCCGGGGCAAGGGGCGCCGAGTTCCCCGGCGGTCCGGTACCTCGGTCTGTCCTGCGTACCGACTGCCCAGTGCCCGGCTCTCCGGCCCTGCTGAAAAGCACGACAAGCTGAAGTTCACGGGCGCCGCTGGGCTACCGGCCAACAACCGTGTCCGTTTCCGCGCAGTGAACGATTGGCGAGCCCCGTGAGGTCTTCGCCTCGGTTGTATCCGCTCATTCCTCAAGCAACCTAGGACGCCGCCGTGTTTTTCTCAGAATCCTGTGCCGCTCTTTCCCGCCACCCTGCTCTGGAGGACTTCACTTCCCGAGTCACCGGCTTTCTCGACACGAACCTGCCCGATCCCGTCACAGAGGAGGCAGCTCGGCCACCTTGGCTCGATCTGCGCAAGCGCGCCGCCCAAGCCGGCTTGACAGGGTTCGACCTCGCGCGCGTACCGGTCGAGCCGGGTAACGGCCGTGGCCCGGCGGGCGGCCAGGACGCGGATGCGGTCGTTCCCCCGGGCCTCGGGCGAGTGGCGCAAGGGCTGGCGATGTTCCTGGCCGGGCGACGGGACTGCGACGCGCGGGAGATCTTCAGCTCGGGACACGGCGCCATGGCCCTGCGGTACGGCACGCCCATCGTCGTGCAGGAAGTCCGCGACCGTGTGGTCGACTGCGGCGAGCTGGCGGGCGTGGCGTCGAGCGAACCACACTCCGGGTCGGACCTGCGCGGCTTGCGGACCGTAGCGGTCGACCATGGCGATCATCTGCTGCTCTCCGGTACTAAGGGCCTGGTCAGCCGGGTGGAAGAGGCCACGGGATTCGTCGTCTTCTGCAAGGTGATCGGGCCGGAGCAGGCTGCCGCGCATGACACCGACAGCGCGTGGCTGCGCGAGGTGCCGCTGTCAGCGCTCTGGGTGCCGACGGCGACCGCCGGCATCTTCACCGACACCACCGCTCCCTTGGGCCTGCGGGGTTGGAGCATGGGCCATCTGCACTTCGACCGCGTACGCGTCGGCAAGGATCTTCTGCTCGGGGCACCCGGCGACGGCCGCTGGATCTTTGACATGCACTTCTCCAACTGGCGTCTGATGATGGCACTGGTTTGCCTGGGCGCGGCGACCGCCGCGATCGAGGAGACGATGGCCCGTGCCTGCCGACGCAGTGTCGGCCGGACGTCCCTGGCGAACGTTCCCTCTGTCGCGTCCCGGCTCGGCACTGCGGCAGCCGAGGTCCAAGCAGCCACTGCGTGGTGCTTCTCCCTCCTGGAGCGGATCGGGCAGAACGAAGACGGCGTCGACGTGGCGGCCTGCTCCGCCGCCAAGGCCCTCGCTACGGACGCGTCCTACCGTGCCGTCGACATCGCACTCCAGCTGCACGGCAGCGAGGGATACACCTGTTACACCCCCATGGAGAAGCGCCTTCGGGACATCCGGGGACTCCGCATCGCCGACGGGCCCAACGACACCCTGTACAGCGTTCTGGCCCAGTCCCTGCTTGCGGGTTCCCGACCTACCGTGCCCCTGGTGGCTCAGCGCCGAGCATGACCGGCGGCTCGCCGTGTCGATCACTCCAGGCGGCGAGACCGCACCGCTACGACGCGAGTGACCCGCTACGACGCGCGGGTTTTGTCGTAGCGGGCGGCGAGGCCCCGCCATGGCGCGGGCTGGTCGCGGCAGCGCGTGCGGGGGAACCGCCTTGGGAGGGGCATGGGTCGCTCTGCTTGGCTACTCGAAGGTGTACGGGCTGCTCAAGAGAGTTTATTCCTGAGCATTGCAAGATAAAATGGGAGTTTCTTTACAGCCGTCTTTGGCACCACGTAAACTTCCACGTTGCCGTGTAGGTGGTCGCTGATAATTAGCGTGCATTTCCCTTTTGTGTGGCGCACTTCAGCGGAATACAGAACTTCCTCCATTGCGGTTTCGGCCGCAGTGGCGGACTCACCGGGCGCGGATGCCTCCACAGTAACTCCTGACTCAATTTAAACTTTGATACCTACAGCTTGCCCATGCTGCACGCTAGGTCAGGTGTAGATGGAAAAGATCAATTAAAGCAAGTATGCACCCGAAAGGGTGAACATCATGGATCATCCTGGTGGAGCAACCTCTTAGGGCGTTAGGGTTGGATTCTGAGGACACTGTCGGAAAACCCGACAGGCTGCGAGAAGGGCTGCACAGACTATGCTTCCTTTGATTCCTGTCTTCTTGGTTGGAGCCATTTCAGCGCCCCTCATCAAGAAGATCGCGCGGGGGACTGTTAAGTCGTCCGTGAAATTGGTGCTGGACGCCAAGCGAGTCGCCCACGAGATCAACGAAGATCTGAGCGACATTGCTGCTGAGGCGACCGCTGAGGTGTTCGCCGCCGATCTTCAGGAAGGGTCGGAGGTGCCGCGTCAGAGCGTCAAGAAGGCACGCTCGAGTACCGCGACCGCGTAAGTCGGTAGTCCGTTGGGGTAGACCGCCATAATCCGATCAGGGCCCTCCCGAGTGGCGACCAGCATGCCGCTGCGGCTGTTCAGGAAGCTGAAGTCTCGACTCCGCTGAGGTCGTCGAACAGCAGGATGGCCTTGCTCATCTTGCTCCTCACCGCTTACGCCGATTCGAGAGAGCGCCTGTTGACAACCGAACTTCCCGACGTGCCTGCCGTTCCGCCGGAAGACCCCCTGTCCAAGCCTTCCCGGCGTACCTTCATCGCGACAGCTTCCACCATCGGTGGCGTGGTCGTCGTCGGCGGCCTCATGGCAGACGCGGTTCCTTTCGGCGCCGATGATGCGGCCGCCGCCGATCCGCCACCCAGCAGCCGGGTCTCGCTGAGCGTCAACGGCGAGCGGTACACCGTCACGGTCGACAACCGGACTTCGCTGCTGGACCTGCTGCGTGAGCACCTCAGGCTCACCGGCTCGAAGAAGGGCTGCAACGCCGGTGCCTGCGGGACGTGCACGGTGCTGGTCGACGGGCGGCGGGTCACCTCGTGCCTGACGCTGGCGGTACGGCTCGAGGGCGCCGAGGTCACCACGATCGAGGGTCTGGCCGACGGCGATCGGCTGCATCCACTGCAGCAGGCGTTCGTCGACCAGGACGCATTCCAGTGCGGTTTCTGCACTCCGGGGCAGATCATGTCCGCAGTCGGCTGCATCCGGGAGGGGCACACCGGCTCGGCGGAGGAGATCCGGGAGTGGATGAGCGGCAACATCTGCCGCTGTGGCTCTTACGTGAAAATCGTGCGCGCGGTCGAGCAAGCCGCGGGCCGGAGGTGAGGCGCGGTCATGCACCCCTTCACCTACACACGCGTCTCCGACACCCGTGAGGCAGTCAACGCCGGTCAGCGCGGCGGACGTTACATCGCCGGCGGTACCACGCTCGTCGATCTGATGCGTGAGACCGTCGAACGCCCCGAAACCCTGGTCGACATCGATGCCCTGCCCCTGCGCGAGGTCACCGTCACCGAGCACGGCGGACTGCGCATCGGCGCCCTGGTGCGGATGGCGGAGGCCGCCGCCCACCCCAAGGTCCGTATCGCCTACCAGGTCATCTCCCAGGCGCTGGAGCTGAGCGCGTCGGCCCAACTGCGCAACATGGCGACCATCGGCGGCAACCTCATGCAGCGCACCCGGTGCGCGTACTTCCGTGACGTCATGGCTGCCTGCAACAAACGCGAGCCGGGCTCCGGCTGCGCGGCCCAGGAGGGCTTCAACCGCACGCACGCGATTCTCGGCACCTCCGACGCGTGCGTCGCCACTCATCCTTCCGACGTGGCCGTGGCGTTCGCGGCATTGGAGGCGAGGCTTCACCTGACGGGCGCGGACGGCCCGCGCACCGTGTCCCTCGCCGACTTCCTGCTGCTGCCCGGCACCACCCCGAACAGCGAGCAGGCCATCAGGCAGGGTGAGTTGATCACGGCCGTGGAGATTCCGGGCCACCCGCGCCCGCTGAAGTCCGGCTATCTCAAGGTGCGCGACCGGCAGTCGTACGAGTTCGCCCTCACCTCCACCGCGGTTGCCCTGCACATCCGGGACGGGGTGATCCGCGAGGCGAAGGTCGCGGCCGGAGGCGTCGGCACGGTGCCGTGGAAGCTGCCCGCTGTCGAGCGGCACCTCATCGGCGAACGCCCTTCGCAGCGGCTGTGGGCCGAGGCAGCCGAACGCGCGGCGGACGGTGCCCGCCCTCTCCGGCACAACCGCTTCAAGGTCGAGTTGCTCAAGCGGACCGTTGAACGCCAGCTGCGCATCGTGGGAGGTGACCAGTGAGTCCGCAGCCGCAGGCAGCGGTCGGCGCGCCGATGTCCCGCGTGGACGGACACCTCAAGGTCACCGGGGCGGCGAAATACGCCGCCGACCACGACATCGACGGAATCGTGCACGCCGTGATCGTCGACAGCGGCGTCGGCCGGGGCCGCATCACCGGCCTCGACACCCGTGAAGCCCAGGGCCGGCCCGGCGTCCTGAAGGTGATCACTCACCGCAACGCCCCCCGGCTGGCGTACCGCAACGATCCGGATTCCTCCAATCCGCCGGGTGCGCTGCTGAAGGCGTTCCAGGACGACCGCATCAGGTTCTACGGGCAGCCGGTCGCCGTCGTCGTGGCCACGAGCCTGGAGGCCGCCGAGCACGCCGCGAGCCTGGTGAAGGTGGACTACGACGCCCAACAGCCTTCGACCGAACTGTCCGACGCGCCGCCCGGCGTGCCGCGGAGCTACGAGCGCGGCGACGCGGACGCGGCTCTGTCCTCCGCCGCGGTATGCCTCCAGATGACCTATCGGACCGCCCGCAACCACCACAACGCGATGGAGCCGCATGCCACCATCGCCCACTGGGACGGCGACCGGCTCACTGTGTGGGACAAGAGCCAGTGGGTGCTCGGCGCGCGGAACGAGTACGCTGCCGCGTTCGGCATCCCGGTGGAGTCGGTACGCGTCATCTCGCCCTTCGTCGGCGGTGCTTTCGGCAACTCGATGCGCGTCTGGGTGCACTCCGTCGTCGCCGCGCTCGCCGCGCGAGAGGTGGGGCGCCCCGTCAAGCTCGCCCTGAGCCGCCGGCAGTTGTACTTCGGAGTGGGCTTCCGGCCCAGGTACGAGTACCGGATCCGGCTGGGCAGTGACCGGCGCGGGCGGCTGACCGCGATGGTCCACGACCTGCGGTCGGAGACTTCCTCCTACGAGACGCACGGCGAAGCCACCCTGGCCTTCGGCCAGATGCTCTACAACACGCCCCACGTCCGCCAGACGCACCACTCCGTGCCACTGGACGTGAACACGCCGACCTGGATGAGAGGCCCCGGCTTCTCCACCGCGGCCTTCGCCATCGAGTCGGCCGTCGACGAGCTGGCGTATGAACTGCGCGTCGACCCGATCGAGCTGCGGCTGCGAAACGAGCCGCAGGAAGACCCCTCCAACAGGCGGCCGTTCTCCACCCGGCGGCTGCGCGAGTGCCTCACGGTCGGGGCCCGCGAGTTCGGCTGGGCCCGCCGCGATGCCAGGCCGCGCTCCACCCGTCACGGCGACTGGCTGATCGGCACAGGCATGGCCAGCGGCGTCTACCCCACCGCCCGGGCGGCGACGCAGGCGTGGGTCGGGCTGGAGGCGGACGGCACCGCCCTGGTCCGGTCGGCGTCCAGCGACATGGGCCCGGGCACCTACACGTCCATGACTCAACTCGCCGCCGATGCCCTCGGTCTCAGGGTCTGCGACGTCACCTTCCGGCTCGGCGACTCCACCATGCCGCCCGCCCCGGCGCACGGTGGTTCCATGACCATGGCCAGCGTCGGCTCCGCCGTTCAGGACGGCTGCGACAAGCTGCGGCGGCAGGCGGTCCGGCTCGCCGTTGATGACGAGGACTCGCCGCTGTTCGGCGTCGACGCGGGCGAGATCGTCGTGCGGAGTGGCCGGCTGCACGTGAAGGATGACCTCACGCGCGGGGAGACGTACCGGCAACTGCTGACCCGCAACAAACGCGCCCGCCTGGAAGCGAACGGGTCCTACACGCCGGGCAAGGCACGCTTCTCGATGTACGCCTACGGCGTGACGTTCGCCGAGGTCGCCGTCGACCGGCGGTTGGGCCTGGTGCGGGTGCGGCGCATGCTTGGCGTGTACGACGCGGGCCGCATCATCAGCCCCAAGCTGGCCGACAGCCAGGCGCTCGGTGGCATGGTGGGCGGCATCGGATCCGCCCTGCTGGAACACACGGTCACCGACTTCCGCGACGGACGGATCGTCAACGCCAACCTCACGGACTACCTGCTCCCGGTCAACGCGGACATCCCCGACCTGCGGGCGATCTACCTGGAAGGGCAGGACCAGGAGGCCGGCCCTCTCGGTGTCAAGGGCCTCGGCGAGGTCGTTCACGTCGGCGTGGCACCCGCCATCGCCAACGCGGTCTTCAACGCCACCGGGCGCCGCATCCGCGAACTGCCCATCAGGGCCCAGGCTTTGCTCTGACCGCTTGGCACACGAAGTGCTCTCTGACGGGTCCGTCAGATGGCCGCCTACCAGGACGATGTCGAGCTGCCCCGCGGTGACCAGGCCGGAGGCGAGGCTTGGCCGGCCCGCATTGGCCTCGACAGCGACCAGCACGCCGGGTACATGGCGAAGACCGGGTCACTGAACACCAGCTCCAGGCCGTGGGCATACGAGATGTCGTGCCCGGCGCCCAGACGCAGCCGGCCGGGGTCCCGGGCAACAATGTCCCAGTCCCACCACGACCTTGCGGGAAGCTGGATCACGGCCCATTCCTCTGCCGCTGCGTGGCCCCGGCCCGCTGTCGGCGACTCGGGTCCACCGCGCGCCGTCCCAGGCCCAGGTGTCCGCGGGCGACCCCGGAGGCGGTGAACCCGCCGAACAGCACCACCCGCTGCGCGACGGGATCGAATGCCAGGGCGGGCTCGGCACGCGGAGCGGGGCCGCTGTCAGCGGTTTTCCTCCACTCCTGGCCGTCGTATTCCCACCTCTCCGCCCTCTGGAATGCGCCGCCCGCGGCCCAGCCACCAAAGGGGACCGTCCGCTTCCGCAAGGGATCGAACGCCGCGCCGCGCAGGGCGCGGCCAGCGGGGCCGGCGTCCGCATCACTCGCAAAGGCATCGAGTCCAGCGAACGCCTCAGCCGACACCGTTGGTTCGAACGCAGCATTTCCTGGCTGACCGCGTACCGCAGACTCAACCACCGCTACGAGCAACACCCGGGCAACTACCTGACCTTTCTCGGACTGACAGCCGCGATCCGCTGCTACAAACGCCTCCGCAACCTCACCATGTAGGACACCGTCCAAGTCGCTCTCCGAGCCGTTCCCGAGCCGCCCGCCGGTCCCGGCGTACTCATTGTGTTCGCGCCCATGTCCCCCTCCTTGCCCGTCCCCCCGTACGGGTCGGTCGCCATCCCGTACGAAGTGTCGCTCAGGCACTCAACGCCCCAGCTCCGCACATCAGTTCACGCCTTGTGCCGCGGGCCGAACTGGCTGAATATGTTGGCGACAGTCGGCATCCGGAAGGGGGAGCGGTGTGCTGAGTCGCGGGACATCGGGTGGGGAAGACGGGTCGGATTCGGCGCGTGGTACCTACCCGCGGGGGACCCTGTTGTCGGAGCTGGCCGACGTGAGCGGGGCGGAAGCCGATGCGGTGTGCCGAGCGCGGTCCGCCCTGATGCGGGTCGGCACGGCGCACACGTACAAGCAAGGCGAGATCATGCTGCTGGCGGGTGCCACGGACAGGCACGTACTGCTGCTGTTGAACGGTTTCGCCAAGGTCACGACGTCCGACGACCTCGACGCGACCGTGCTGGTGGACATCCGCGCGGGCGGCGATGTCGTCGGCGAGACGGCGGCCTTCGACAACGAGCCCCGTTCCGCAACGGTCACGGCAGCTCAGCAGGTGTCCGTCCGGCGGATCTCGCAGGACGAGTGGCTGCGCTGGATGGTCCGGTATCAGGCCGCAGGACTGGCCGTCAGCCGGAGCCTGGCGCATCGCAGCCGTACCTCGGTCCGCCGCCGCACCCAGTTCGCGCGCGGTCCGGTCATCACCCGCCTCTGCCGCGCGGTACTGGATCTCACAGGGCAGTACGGGAAGCCGACACCACAAGGGCTGTCGGTCCGGCCCGGGCTCACTCACGCCGAGTGGGGCGAGCTCATCGGGGCCCGGGAGCGGCGCGTGCAGCACGCGTTGCAGGAGCTGTCGGCCGCGCACGTCGTCAGCTACGGTCGCTGCCGCATCACCGTGCACTCCGTTTCCGCCCTGCGGGAGTTCGCCGCCGACCAGTGAGCGGCAAGCCGAATCGCTTTTTGTTCCGCTGGTTCTCCCGAACCCGCACTGCGACCGGTTCCGAGGTCCTGCGACCCGCTCTACTACCGGCAGGAGAACGGCAGGCCCGTCGCGCGGGGTTCGCCGAGCTCGCTTGTGCGCCAGGATCACCACCACGTGAGCCCAATGCGAGGCACTGCATGCCGGCAATTCCAGTCACCGTGCTCGGACCAGCCGAGTCCGGGAAGACCGTCTATCTCGCCAGTCTGTTCCGCAGACTTGCCATCCCGCGACCGGACATCGGATTCCACGTTCAGCTGCCACCGGAGCAGTCCACCCTGCTGAACAGGATCTACCAACAGATCGCGAGCCCCGACATATGGCCGGACCCCACCAAGACGGCCGCCATATCCGAGTGGGAATTCACCTGCTCAGTCCGCACCGCCAGGAACCAGACCTTCAGCCCCTTCTCCATCAGGTATCTGGACTACTCCGGTGAGCACCTGACCGAGTTGGACGAGCGGGTGGAAGGAGCCAAACGCGTCTACAGCCGGATCGTGGAGTCCGAGTTCCTCCTCGTGCTGGTGGACGGGGCCAAGGTTCTGCGCTTCTTCGACGGGGACTTCCGGCTGGCCGACGACCTGCTCCTCGTCTTCAGTCACATGATGAAGAGCGAGGCGATCGTGCACTTCGTGATCACCAAGTGGGACGTTCTCGCGGCGGCCGGGCACACGCTGCAGACGGTCGTGGACTGCCTCATGAAGCACCCGGACTTCAAGGACGGCGTCGGGACCCAGCTGCGGAACAATCCCGTCTCGGGAGGGGTCCGCTTCATTCCCGTGAGTTCCGTGGGGCTGGACTTCGCCGCTCTCGGTCCGGACGGCCGGACGATGATCAAGAAGGGCGCGTTCCCGACACCGCTCAACGTCGAAGTCCCCTTCATGGCCGTGCTGGTGGATCTGTTCAATGCCCGGCTCAAGGAGATGGAGAAACGGGCGGCGCCCGAAGCGCAGTGGATCGCCCAGCGCAGCCAGACGCTGAAGTGGGTTCGTATGGCCAAGGACAAGCTGCCGCTGGTACAGGCGGTCCTGCGGACCGCGGCAGCCAAGTCACCCATGTTGCGCATGGTGCCTGACCACATGGTGGACGCTCTTGCGGCCTATGCAGAGAGGAAGGTGGCCGTATACAGCGAGCGTGTCGAGCGTGACATCGCCCGGTTACGCGGCCGGATGCTCCAAGTCGCTTCCCAGAAGGACGCGCTGACCGCTCTGGTGGCGCTGTTCGACGCCAAGCTCGCCGAGTTCGAGGCCGAGCACCCGGGCTCGCACCTCATTGAGGGGGGAACGCCATGGACGACGACGACATGACGCACGCCGCATCCCAGAAGGTCTGGCCGTTCGCCCTCACGCGCTCCGTCAACACCGGCTTCCGGATCGTGGTCGCCCCGGACTTCCTGATGGACGACGACAGGCAGTTCCTGCTCCACGACGTGGCGGACGGCGACACCTCCGACGACGTCGTCTACGTACGCGAGTACCGGGGGCGGGGCTCCCAGCGGCTGTGGCTGCTGTACCGGGTCGTGTATCTCAAAGCGTCCGATGTGGGCCTGGACGGCGAGTACGCGATGAGCGGGCCGCGGCGGACACCCCTGATCGAGGGAGTTGTCTGCCGGAGGCAGCCGGAGCAGCCCACGACGCTCGCCACGGAGGAACTCTTCGCCGACGTCCACCGCACCTGTGGAGAGGCCGTACAGGCGTTCTTCGAGGCGGACATCGCCACGCATCCGGTGAGCCGCTCCCAGGCACTCAGCCCCCCGGCGACCGGCCGGTTCATGACGACCGTGGAACAGAAGCCGTACCTGGCGGAAGGGAGTTCTCCGACGGTCGCCTTTGACGGCCGTCGCCCATCGGGTACCAATCGCCGTTCCTCTGCCACAACGCTCCGGTCAGTCGTCTTCTCGGCCCTCGGCCGATGCACTCGGCCGAGGCCCGCTGGACGTCGTGCTCGGGTGCCTGTGGATGGTCCTGGGCGAATGGCTGCAGGACGTGATCGACCGCAGAGCAGCAGCGAAACCGGACAGCCCGGACAGGCTGGAGGATCCTGGCGCCGACGACTGGGCAGGATCGCCGGAGTGATCGTGCTCGCACTGCTGATCGTCTTCGTCATCAGGAAGCTCAAGTGACGTACCAGGGCCGGCACACGGCGCACGGCATCCGCCTTCTCGTACTCCTCCTCCTGACCGAGCAGCGGGGCGTCGATCCCGCGGCGGTCAGGCCGGAATGCTGGGCCGAGCCGGTACGGGGCTGGCTGGCGGCAGCGGCCGCCCTCGCCGCCGGTGAGGCCAAGCGGGCGCTGGCCGTGCTGGGCGACCCCGTACCGGAGGAGACGTACGACGACCTGGTGACGCGGACCCTGCGGACCGCCGCCGTCGCCATGGATGTCAACTGGGCTCCCGGCGGTCTGATCGGCTGGGCCCTGCCGCCCGATGACGAAGCGGCCCTGCTCCAGGCCCTGGACGGAACGCACGCCCGGCTGGCCATCCTTGCCAGGGACCCCGGGCTGCGGCTCGCGGCCTTCCTCGCGGGCCGGTACCTGCCCGACCTGCTCTCGGCCCGCGCCATCCAGGGCAACGCGGACGTCATCGGCGCGCAGTCGGCCGAAGTGGTGGAAGCGGTCGGAGGGTTCGAGGACGCCCGTGAGGCGGTGCGGTGGTTCGACGACCTGCCGCGGGAGATCGCCGAGGGCGGCCTCGCGGCGCCGGTCGCCTACCACCTGCTGGTCGCGTCGGACGTGCGGGCCCGGGCGGCCGACCGTCGCCGGGCAGAGGCGTTACGGCGCGAAGCGCTCCGTCACGTGCCCGCAGACCCGGCCTTCGCCGGGATGTCGGCGCTGCTGGCGGGCGACGTGGAGCTCGTGGTGCCCGGCGCGGCGGAACGCTGTGTGCCGGTCCCCGCCGACCGGCACACACATCATCGTGCGGCCAGGCACTACACGAAGGCCGACGCGCTGTTCCGGAAGGCCGGCACCGCGCGAGGCCGGGCAGCGGCCGCGCTGCGACTGGCGCACATCGCCCGGCTGCGCCGGAAGCCGGACGACACCACCGTGTTTCTCGGCCGTGCCCTGGCGCTGGCCGAGACTGCCGGCGACGGGGCGTGTGCGGTGCTGGTGAAGGTGCACCGCATGCTGGACGTCATCGAAGCCGGGCGGCCGATGGCCCTCCAGGACGTCGAGCCGGTCCGCCGCTGGGCGTCGACCGTGGGCAGTGGCTCCTGGCTCAGGGGCATGGCCGACCTGGTCGCCGCCCGGGCCGGCGACTGGACCCGGCGGGGGGACATCGTCCGGGGCCGGCAGGCGGGCGACCTGGCGGAGCGGCTGATGGGCGCGCCGGTTGGGCAGGGCGGGGTGCTGTGAGCGTGAGCAAGGGCGCGATCACCGGACCGCTGGAGGCGTACCACCACGCCCGCCACCGACTGGCCTCCCTCGTGTACGCCGACATCGGCCTGCACGCGCGCGTGCGGCGGCTGAAGGACCAGGACGGCGATGTCACGGCGGCAGAACTCAACGAGTGGCTGTCAACCGCGGTCGCGGCCGAACTCTTCCGCCACGAGGCGGTGGAGCTGGGCGACCCGGACCTCATCGCCGCCGTACGGCCCCGGCTCGCGCGGGTGATCGACCTCGGTACGCGCCTGCTCCGCAGGCAGGGCGGACCCCCGGGTGGACCGCTGGACGCCTCCCTGGAATCGCTGTCGGCCGGCCAGCGGGCGACAGAGGCCATCGAGGCGCTGCACCGACTGCGCCGGCACAGGGCGGCAGGTCTGGCCGTCGATGCCGAGAAGTCCGCCCGCAAGGCGTGGGCGCCGGCAGGGCGTATGCAGCCCTCCGTGGCGCGCTGTGCGCTCCTGGTTGAGCTGGGGATGCTTGCGGACGCGAGGGCGGAGGCCGACGCGCTGGAGGTACGGGGGTCCCTCAGCGCCCTGCAGTCGGCGGCGCTGCGGCTGCGACTGCGCCAGCCCGAGCGTGCCGCCGAGGCGGAACGGCGCATCGGGGAGGACGGCACCGAACCGGGCAAGCCCTGGGAACGGCCTGCGATAGCGGCGGAGGCGCTGCTCGCCCTGGGCGACTCACGGGCAGCCGCCGACCGGGCCATCGAGGCCGTCACCGCCTATGAGGAGCACCGCCTGAGGATGGCTCGGGACACCCTGCGGGCCGCATCGGCCGACGACCCCGTGGTGGCCCGCGCCTATCACACCGCCGTGCTGTCCCACTGGGCGCTGCCCGGCGGGAAGTCCGCGGCGTTCGCCTGTGCGGAGCGCAGCCGTTCCGGCTTCCTCGACGCCGTACACGCTCTCGACAGCGCCGCCGGACAACCCGACGCGGTACGGGCGGTACGAGGCTGGTTCCAGGCGGAGACCCGCTGGGCCGCGCGCTTCGAGGAGGCGGCGGCGACCCTGCGTGGTGGCGAGGAGGCACAGGCCGCCCAGCAGGCCCCTCGGCCGGGGAGCGCGGCCGACGACCAATCCACGCAGCGCCGGATCACCGAAGCGGAACGGGCCCTCGGCGAGGCCGAGGACCAGGTGCGCCGGCTCGCCCCGCGCACGCTCACCTCTCGGCGGGGTGCCGGCGCGGCGCCCGGCGCGGCCGCCGTGGCGCGCGTACTGCCACCGGGCACTCTGCTCCTCCAGTACCACCTTTACGATCAGGACCTCGTCTGCTGGGCGGTGACCCACGACAAGCTGCTGGTGGAGCGTCAGGACCGGTCGGCGCACGACCTGGTGGCGACGGGCCGTCGTTTCCATACCGCGTGCGCGGGGGGCGGCGACGTGGAGGAGCCGGGAAGGCTGCTCGCCGGTGCCCTGCTGGGTTTTTGCTCCCCGCTGCTCGCCGGTCACCGGAGGATCGTGGTCGTACCCCCGGCACAGCTCTCTCTGGTCCCCTTCCACGCCCTTCCCTGGGCCGGTACGGTCCTCGGCCTCACACACGAGGTGTCCTACCTGCCCGCGGCCTCCCTGCTCACCCGGCCCGGCTCCCGCTCCCGCTCCCGGTCGCCGGAGCCGGACTGGACGGCTGCCACGGCGCTGCTGGTCGGTGCGCCGGCCAGCGCGCCCGAACGCGGCCTGGCGCACCTGCCCGGCACCGCGACGGAAGTCGCCACCATCGAACGCCTGCTGCCCCGCTGCCGGGTGGTGACCGGGCGTAAAGCAGGCCGAGCGGAGGTGCTGAAACAGGCGGCCGGGTGCGGCATCCTGCATCTGGCGACACACGGGGACGTACCGGAGCTGGCTCCCCACCTCAGTCGGCTCGCGCTCGCTGGCCGCGACCACCTGGGCCTGGACGACCTCATGGGCCCCGACCTGACCCCCGAACTCGTGGTGCTGTCCGCCTGCGACACCGGACGCGGTACCGCCACCGCGGGCGGCGATGTGCTCGGGCTCACCCGGGCGGCCGTCATCAGCGGCGCCCGCCACGCAGTGGTGTCGCTGTGGCCGGTCGACGACATCACCGGATGTCTCGTGATCACCGGCATGTACCAGCACCTGGTGTCCAGAGCACGCCCGCCCGTCGGCACCGCCCTCGCCATCGCACAGCGCGAGATACGGGACCTGTCCCAGGACGAGCGGGACGAGGAGTACGCACGGCTCGCCGACCGGGCCGCTGTTCCGCCGCACCCCACCGGCCCACGGATACGGGCACGAGACAGCGGCCCCCGCCCGACTCCACCCGCCACGAGCCGGCACCCCTTCCACTGGGCGCCCTTCATCCACGTGGGCGCATGAGGCGCCGCCGGCGAGTCCCGTACGAGAGAAGTGAGAAAACCGGCATGACGAAGCGTGCTCTGCTGATCGGCGCCCAGTCGTACGACTTGAACGGCGTACACGCCGATGTGGCCGCCATGGAACGGGTCCTGGCCGACCGAGGCTTCACGGACCTGCGTGTCCGCATCGGCGGAGACGCGAACTACCGCGGCATGGCCGAGGCGTTGACGACACTGGCGAACGACACGAAGGAGGGCGACGCGGTCGTCGTCTACTACTCCGGCCACGGCTCGCTTCTCCCCGTACCCCCGGCCACTCGCAGCCGCCTCCCCGGCAGCCCACATCACCTCCAGTACCTGGTGCCGGTCGACCACCTGCACAGCACCGCCGACGACTTCCGCGGCTACCTGGCGGAGGAACTCACCACGGTGCTCCGCCGGATCACGGCAATCACCCGCAACGTCACCTGCGTACTCGACTGCTGCCACTCCGGCGCAATGGTGCGCGACCCGGGCGGGTGGCGGATCAAATCCGTGCCGTCCGAGGTGCCCGTCGAGGCCGGTCTCACCAGGTCGCTCGCGCTCGCGGCCGGACCACGGCAGCCCGACCCCCATGTCGTGCGGCTGGTGGCGTGCCAGCGGCACGGTTTCGCGTACGAGGACAAACGGCAGGGCCTGTTCACCGCCGGCCTGGCCAAGGCGCTGGAGGACTTCCGCGACCGTCCCGTCCCCTGGGCGGTCCTGATCCCCCGGATCCGCGACCGCATCCAGACCCGCGCGGTACTGCAACGGCCGGACGCCGGCGGTCCTTCCGGTCGTCTGCCGTTCTCGCTCGACGTACCCGGCCAGCCGGAGCGGCTGCCGCTCGCGTTACATGACGGACGGCTGTGTGTCCCCGGCGGAGTCCTGTTCGGCCTCGGCGCCAGGGACCGCGTACGGCTGGTGCTGCCCGCCGACGGATCACGAGCCGAGACCACGGCGGAGACGGAGGTGGTGGCGGTCGAGGTCTCCGACGCACTGCTGGATCCGCCGCCCGTCCCGCTCCCCGCACCGCTGCCGGCCGGTTCGTACGCGCTGCCTGTGCGGGTTCATACCCGCCACCCTGTACACATCGCGATGAGCGGACCCTTCGTTGAAGCCCTGCGCACGCGTGTCGCGTCCTCGTCCCACCTGATCGAGGCCGTACAGGAGGACGAGGCCCTGGCCTCCGTGCGGATGCGCAAGGGGACGCCCGAAGTGGTCGACGGGAAGGGGCTCCCCTACCGGCATCCGGACGAGGCACTCGACAGCGGGCCGGCGGCACCGTCCGCGCGAGCCGGGAAGATCGTCGCACTGCTGGAGACGATCGCCCGGGGAGAGCGGCTACGGCGGCTGGAGAATCCCAAGGGCGCCGGCCGGCTGGGGGTGGACCTGACGGTCCGTATGGAGGTGGAGACGGCGCCGGGCAGTTGCGTCTACCGGGATTTCCCGACCGGCGACGACGGACTGCGGGCCGGGGACCGCTACCGGATCTCGGTGGCCGGCGGCGTGCACGATGAGCTGTACGTCTGGGTGCTCGGCGTGGGGCTGAGCGGCCGCACCAGCCTGGTGACCCACGACCAGCCCAGCGGCATCCGGCTGGAACCCGCTGCCGTGCCCGACACCGCTCACGACCCCGACGTGGTCATGTGGGACTCCGGACCGGTGGACATCTGGTGGCCCGATGATGTACCGGCCGAGGGAAGTCGGCGGGAGAGCGTGCTTGTGCTGGTGGGCGACCGTCAGATGGACCTCAGCCCTCTCGTCGCCGCCGTACGCAACCGCCGGGCGGAGCCCACTGCTTTGAGCGCGCTGCTGGACGAAGTCTGCGACGGCGTACGGGACTCACGGCGGACCACCGCCGAGGCCCTGCGGTACCGGGTGTTCAGCTGGCACACCACCGTCGAACCCCCTGCTGTGGGAGGAACAACTCAGTGAACCGCAACGGACATGGCCGGTACGACGGCGCCCACAGCGAGGTGCCGCACGACCTTCTGGCCACCACCGACCTGGTGTTCAGCGGCGAACTGACGCCCAGGGGCGAACCGCCGAGTGGCGGTGTCTCACTTGGCCGGCCCCTGGCCTACGTGCTCCGCGATGCGACCGGCGGCGCTCCCGCGGCGGCCGACACACTGGGGACAGTGCTGCTGTGCTTCCCCTTCGACCTGGAGGAACTGCCCGGAGGGTGCGGCTACCGGCAGATCGAGCTGGCCGTCACCTTCGACGACGCAGACGTGCGGGCCCTGGAGCTGCACCCGGGGCCCGGGTGGGGGGACACCGACGGAGCGCGGGTCGCGGTCTTCGGCCTCGGCCGCAACCGGCTGCGCTGGGTCTTCCGGGCGCCCGAGGCCGGCGGAACGCTGCGCCCGGACGGCCGCTGGACGCAGGCCGTCCTGCGACTGCCGTCGTTCTTCTCCGAGGTGTCCGGTCGCCTCGGGGTGCGGGGCGTGATCGAGCACCCTCTGCTGAGCGGTACGCGGGCCGAAAGCGAGGTTCACACACGCGACGAGGTGCCGTTCCGGGTGTCCCGAGCGGACGCCTGGACCGGGGCGCCACTCGGGCGACAGGCTCCGCAGCCGGGTGCCCTGGCGCTCGCCGGCTTCGAGGACCCGGGCATCCGGGACGGCCAACTGCCGCCCGGGCGCCAGCAGGTGTGTCTGGCGGTCGACATCGAGAAGTACAGCGCACGCCACAACGTGGACATGATCCGCCTGCAGCGTGCTCTGCTGCGCGTCATGCGCGCCGCCTGTGCCCGAGCGGCGGTCGACTGGTACAGCTGCGGCCGCCAGGCACAGGGAGACGGCTATCTGCTGGTGCTGCCCCCGGACACCGACGAGACGAGAGCCGTTCCCCACCTGATGGACGGCCTCGCCGACGCCCTGGCCGTGGTGAACCGGGAACAGAGCGGAAACGCCCCGGACGGGCCGTACTTGCGCACCCGCATGCGGGCGGCCTTCCATCACGGAATCGTTCACGAGGCGGACAGCGGATACGCGGGCTCCGCAGTCGTGGAACTGTTCCGCCTGCTGGACTCCGATCCCCTTCGCGCACTCCTGACCGACGAGCATGCCACCGACCTCGTGATCGCCTTCTCCGACCGGCTGTACCAGGACCTCGCGGTCCACGGGTACGAAGGCCTGTCACCGGCCGGCTTCAAGCAGCTGGAGGTGACGGTCAAGAAGTTCACAGGCATAGCCTGGATACGCGCCCACCCCTGCACTGGCCGCTGTCGCGAAGGGCGTTGACCGGTGGGCCGACGCGGTGGTACCCGTCAGCTGTCCGGAGTGATTCTCTGGTTGGAGCGGAAGACGTTGGCTGGGTCGTAGTGCTGCTTGAGCGCGCGCAGCCGGCGGAGCTTGCCCTCTCCGTACGCCTGCCGGACGCGCTCCGCGCCATCGTCCATGAGGAAGTTGACGTAGACACCGGCGTGGTACGGCTCCAGCGCGGACGAGGAGTCGCGTACCCGCTGGCGCTCCTCGGTGAAGCCGTCGGCGGTCTCGTCCTCGCCTACGCGGGCGACGGCACCACCGAGGTGGAAGATCCCACAGGTCGAGAGCGGCGAGGCGATCCGCAACGAGTGCGCCAACTCGTCCGGCGCCAGCCTGGACCTGGCCGCGCGGCGCGAGCTCCTCGACGTGGCCGAGCGGGAAGACATCCTCCTCCTGGAGGACAATCCGAACGGCCTGTTTCACGTCGGCGAGGGAACGCCCCCCACGCGCAGCTTGCCCTCCGAGAGGCTCGGGGGCACACCCGAGCCCTGGCAGGCCGTCACACGGCTTGCCAGGGCACATTGATGGACAGCGGCTTTGGCTCCTGTGCCCACGTCAGTTCTGCGCTGCTGTATGCGGCAGCGGCTGGCGCATCGGCTCATGACCGTACCGGTAGCGCGGTCGGTCACTGGCTTTGGGTGCCTGGCCGTCGGTGGCAGGAATCGTTGCCTCGTGGGGCGGCGAGATGAGCCTCCGGGGCGTCGGGTGTTGTTCCGCCCCGGGGCTGGTGTGGCAACGCCACTTTCCGGCCGGTCGGATGGGTCAGGGGCGGGTGTACTTGATGCACTTGGATGAATTCGCGTTCGCATCGTGAATACAGACCCTGACGTACGCGGCCCCGCCGGGCGCATCCGCAGGGATTTCAGTCTTGAACCGGTACGTCACGTCGCATTTAGTGCCGGTGCTCCAGGCGCCGAGCTCGTTGCCAGAGGCACCGTACGTGCCGAACCACGCGCTGTGGCAGCCGACGGCACGGAGTGTTCCATCGACTCCGACCGACCGGTTGTACCAAGTCAGGGTGCCGCGGACGTAGCTGGCACCGAATGTAACGTCGAAAGGGGTGGTCGGGTAGGCGGCCGTCTGCGCGCCGGCGGCGGGAGCGCCCAGCAACGTGCCCGCGGTCAGCACGACCGAACCGAGGGCGGCGGCGAAATGAGTCTTCATGCGATCTCCAGGATGGGATGAGCCGGTTCGTTTTGCCCGCGTAGGGCGCAGACCAGGGTGAAGCCTTCGTACTTGAGGTGTCCGGTGATCTGGCGGCGCAGGGCAGGAACCGAGAGCCCGTCGCTGGCGGCGCCGGGGGTATTGACGAGTTTGGAGTGGGCATCGGCCCAGATGTCGGCAAGGGTGTCGACCAGGGCAGGGGCCTGTCCGGGGTCTCCTGTGTCACCGGGCAGGCCCCGCACGGCCTGGTCCTCCTCGCCGTTGGCCTGGCCGCGGCTCTGGTCCCCTCTCGGCTTCTGTTCGGGCCTCCGTTCGGAGCTCCGTTTCGGGTTCTCTTCGGAGTTCTCCGCGACGTCGGGGCGATGGCACGATGGCAGCGCTGTGACCTGCTGGACAAGGGGTGAGGTACCTGCGGTTCGCAGGCTCACTGACCCAGGCGACGGCCGCGCCGGCACCCGCCAGGTACGGGTCCCGAGCAGCTGGGACCGGGGGTTCCAGCTGGCCTCAGCTCGCGGACTGAAGCGGCCTGGCGATGAGCTTGCACGCGAGGTCCTTGAGGTTCTCGTCATCGAGACAGACCCTGACGTACGCGGCACCGCCCGGCTGGTCCGCGGGAACGACGAAGTCGTAGGACCTGATGTTGCCGCAGGCGATCGGATAGCCGCCGCCCTGGTCGATCACGGCACGGTCCGCTTGGAGGGTGTAAGCCCACGTGGTCCGGCACGTGAGCGGACTGTCCGCCACCGCGGACCTGTGCTGCCCAACGATTCGGACTGACCGGTTGTACCAAGTGACGGTTCCCCTGGTCCACGTGGCACCGAAGTTGATGTTGAAGTCGCTGGTGGGATAGGCGGTCACGGCCGCGGTCTGCGCGCCGGCGGCGGGAGCGCCCAGCAAGGTGCCCGCGGTCAGCACGACGGAACCGAGGGCGGCGGCGAAATGAGTCTTCATGCGATCTCCAGGATGGGATGAGCCGGTTGCGGCTTCACATCCTGGGCAGGTCGGCCACCTGCGGCCTACCTCTTAAGTCACGGCTTAAAGGGGGGGCGGGACGGCAGGCGCGGCGCCTCGCGCACCTCGGCACGAGTGTCCGGTGGCACCCGCGCAGGGCGGCGCTGCGCTCACCGGTCTGACGCCGCCGTGCCCTCGGGCCTCACGGTTCCGTCAGGGCACCGGTCCGCAGCAGGGCCAGCCCGAGGGGGGTGATGAGGTGCAGCACGGACCCGCCTCGGCGGCTGGTGGTGATGAGGTCCGTGTTCCGCAGCACGGTGGCGTGCTGACTGGCCGCTGCGGCAGTGACGTTGAGGCGGCGGGCCAGTTCGCTCGTCGTGCAGCCTTCTGCTGTCACAAGCAGGGCGGCAGCTCGCGTGCGGCCGAGCAGAGACTCCAGGTTCCGCACGGTGGAGCCGTCCGCTTCTGCCGGTCCGGTACCGGTCAGCGGCCGGCGGAGAGCCGGCACGGTCAGTCGGGGTGGCTGGGCGGTATCGAGCGGGTCCCACAGAAAGCTCACCGGGCGCTTCGAGAAGAGCGTGGGCGTGATGATCAGTCCCCTTCCCTGGAGACGCACCTCAACTTGGCGCGGGTAGGGAGCTTCGAGCACCGGCGGACGCCAGCGGACCAGTGGTGCGCAGATCGAACGCAGCAGCAGATCGATGCCTCCCTCCAGCACCAGGTTCGCGCAACGGGTGGACAGCGCGACCAGTTCGGACCGTCCTCGATCCCAGTAGGGCTCCACGGTCAGCCGATGGCAGGCGCGCACGGCCTCGGCGAGCTCCCGCCGCGCGTCGCGGTCGCCCTCGGACACCCGTCTGGCCCATGGCAGGTGTCCGGGGTGGAAGTCGAGACCCTCGAACTCGCGTCGCAGCCGGGACACCGGGGCGTGCAGCAGGTTGTCCACGGCGTGGTCCAGAGAGGGCACATCGCCCATCAGGGCCAGCAGATCAAGTCCGGGACCGCGCACCGGAACCAGGGACGTCAGGGGGCGCGTGTCGGCTCCCATCCGGCCCGCGACCGCTGACCGCCACGTGCGGAAGTGAGGAAGCTCCCGGGTCTCTCTCAGCAGCTCCAGGCTGTAGTAGACCTCCGCTGCGACGCCGATTGTTGCGGCCACCCGTGTCCGGGCGAGGTCTTCCGTCGTGAAGTGAATGCGTAACACCGACCGGCCCCCTGCCACCGAAGTAGAGCGCGTGAGCGCACCCCCAGCATGCCCCAACCCGCCGCGCCCGATCCGGCATTCAGGCGTAGGCAGGCCGATTCCTGACGGCGCATAACGTGGCCGGAGCTGTTGGGGCTCCCGAGCGGGTCGCAGCGCGAAATCTTGACCGCCTCACGGATGACGGTCTGCTGGTGCTAGTCACGGACGGCGCAACCCCGGCCCTGCGCTCATACCGGCTGGCTTCGAACTCGTGGCCCGTGCGCTCCTTCATGTGCGTGGCGATCCGGCGCTCACCGTCCGGGTTCAGGTCCTCCTTCAGCCCCTCCGGGTCCCAGCCGCCGGCCCGCAGGACCACCTGCGCCTCCGCCATAGTGATCCGCGGGAACGGCAGCGCCGGCACCGCCACCTCGATCCCGAAGACCTCCCGGATCTCCTCACCATGGACCTCGGCGACCTCGGCGACCTCGGCGACCTTGGCGATGGCGTGGGCGAGCAACCGCTCCTCGAAGATCATCACGTCCTCGACGTCGTCGACCACGACAGCTCCACGTCCACGCCGGTGAACTCGGTCGCGTGGCGCGAGGTGAACGACGGCTCGGCCCGGAAGACGGGGCCGATCTCGAAGGCCCGGTCGATGCCGGCCGCCACCGCCATCTGCTTGTAGAACTGTGGCGACTGCGCCAGATACGCCGACCGGTCGAAGTACCCGAGCTTGAACACCTCGGCCCCGGACTCCGAGGCTGTGCCCATCAGTTTCGGCGTGTGCATCTCGGTGCAGCCGTGCTCCACGGCGTACTCGCGCAGTCCCTGCTCCAGGGTCGTCTGCACGGCGAACACCAACTGGGCGGCGGGGCGCTTTCGCACATCGAGGAAGCGCCAGTCGAGCCGGTGCTCGGGGCCGGTCTGCTCGTCGATCGGCAGCGGCGTTTCCGCCAGGTTCAGAACCTCGACCGTCTCCGGGACGATCTCCAGGCCGCCGAGTTTGACCTGGGGCGCGTCCACGACGCGTCCGGTGATCCGCACGGCGGACTCCGGGGTGAGGGATTCGAGCACGGTTTCCAGCGGGCCGCCGTCGCGCTTGTGCGTCACCTGGACCATGCTGGAGTGGTCGCCCAGGATGACGAACTGCATCTTGCGTTGCAGTCGGAGCGCGTTCACCCAGCCGGAGACGGAGACAGCCTGGTCGAGGTGGCCCTCCAGGGGCGTTGTCATGATCCCTTGGGAGTGCGGGCGAGAAGGGAACTCGCCGTACCACCGCACTTTCGCCGCCACCCGGAGGGCACGGCCTCGTTCAGCCCTGTGACGGGGGCGAACCGGCGGGGCATTGGGCCTTCCGGCCTTTCCTCCCCGCGCTCGGGAGGGTCTTCACCCCGGGCGCGAGTCCGCCTTCCCAGCTGTCGGCGGCTCTCTCTGCTCGCGTGATCCTTGGCTACTCGTCTCCGTCAACGCGTTGCCCACGAGGATAGGGAGCGCACAAGACCGCTGCAACGCGATTCACGACGGTGGCGCGACAGTCGGTCAAATGACGCTCGCGGCCCGCACCGCCCGATGACGAGGAGGGCAGTACGGGCGCGAGAGGCGAGAGTCTTAAAAGGCGGTGTCGGCGCCGCCGAAGCGCTCACGGTAGGACTCCAGGTCCTCCTCCGTGATCTTCGCGAAGAGCACCGGCGGCACCGTGAAGGCGGTGTCGGCCGGGACGGTGTCCAGGGCCTTGGCCTGGTCGGCGGTCACCCAGATCGCCGTGTCATTCTTCAGAGCGAAGGCCCCGCGCATGGCGGCGGTCGAGGTCGGGATGAACGGCTCGGAGACGACCGCGTACAGGTGGATCAGGTTCATCGCGGTACTGAGCGTCAGCGCGGCGCCGTCGGCATCTGTCTTGATCTCCAGCCAGGGGGCCTTCTCCTCCAGGTAGGAGTTGCCCGCGGACCACAGCGCACGCAGGGCAGCGGCGGCCTTGCGGAACTGGAGCGCCTCCATCTGCTCCTCGTACTCGCCGAGCAGCCGTGCGATCTCCTCGCCCAGCTTCACCTCCGCCTCGCCGGCGGCACGACCGGCGTGACCTCGTTGCCGAACCGCTTGCGGGAGAACGACAGCACGCGGTTGACGAAGTTGCCGAGGGTGTCCGCCAGGTCCTTGTTGACCGTGCCGGTGAAGTGCTCCCAGGTGAACGAGGAGTCGTCCGACTCGGGGGCGTTGGCGATCAGGAAGTAACGCCAGTAGTCGCCGGGCAGGATCTCCAGGGCCGCGTCGGTGAAGACTCCGCGCTTCTGGGAGGTGGAGAACTTGCCGCCGTAGAAGGTCAGCCAGTTGAAGCCCTTGACGACGTCGACCTTCTTCCAGGGCTCGCGCACGCCGAGTTCGGTGGCCGGGAACATCACCGTGTGGAAGGGGACGTTGTCCTTGGCCATGAACTGCGTGTAGCGGACGGTGTCGTCGGCCTCGTACCACCACGACTTCCAGTCGCGGGTCTCGCCGTCGGAGGCGGCGTCCGCCCACTCCTTCGTCGCGCCGATGTATTCGATCGGGGCGTCGAACCAGACGTAGAAGACCTTGCCCTCGGCCGCGAGCTCGGGCCAGGTGTCGGCCGGGACGGGCACGCCCCAGTCCAGGTCGCGGGTGATGGCGCGGTCGTTGAGGCCCTCGGTCAGCCACTTGCGGGCGATGGAGGTGGACAGGTGCGGCCACTCGGCGCTGACGGTGGCGATCCACTCCTCGACCTCGTGCTGGAGCTTGGACTGCAGCAGGAAGAGATGCTTGGTCTCGCGGACCTCCAGGTCCGTGGAACCGCTGACCGCCGAGCGCGGCTCGATCAGGTCGGTCGGGTCGAGGACGCGCGTGCAGTTCTCGCACTCGTCACCGCGGGCCTTGTTGTACGCGCAGTGCGGACACGTGCCCTCGACGTACCGGTCAGGAAGGAAACGGCCGTCGACCGGCGAGTACACCTGGCGGATCGCCCGCTCCTCGATGAAGCCGTTCTCGTTCAGCCTGCGCGCGAAGTGCTGGGTGATCTCGACGTTCTGCTGCGAGGAGCTGCGGCCGAAGTAGTCGAAGGCCAGCTCGAACCCGTCGTACACGGCCTTCTGCGCGTCGTGCGCCTGCGCGCAGAACTCGGCGACCGACAGCCCGGCCTCCTTGGCGGCCAGCTCGGCCGGCGTGCCGTGCCCTGGTGGCCCCGTGCGGGGTTGAACGCCGCATCTGGAGTCAGAGGTAACGCCAGACTGGCTCGACGGTTCACTGGCGAAGGGTGGATCGTGCGCGGTTGGCCTCCTCCTGAATCCGGTCGCGCAGCGTCGCCGGCATGTCCACTGGAACGTCTTCAGCATCGACGAGGAAGATCCCGATGTTGCCCCGGATCTCAGGCGAGTACGGGTACCCGAGCGCCTCCATGATCAGCCGACCCGGATCACGACCTCCGCCTGCGGATTGACGGCGTCCGAGGTGTCGTAAAGCATCCGGGGGCCGGGAACAGGGTGGAGTGCCGGCGGCGCCATCGGGCCGCCGTCCCCGACGACCCGCCCCACCAAGTCCGCGTAGTGGAGCACCCGCAGGCCAGGATCCGAGGGAGGCTTCGTGGCGCGGCGGGGCGACGGTGGTGGCGTGCGCTGTACCTGTGCCGGTGTTTTCGCCCCAGGGCTTGGGGACGCCGCGAGTGGTGTGGTGTACGGGGCGCGGGGCGACCGCGCCGGTGCGGGCGCCTCCACCCCGGCGGGCACGGCGCCGCACTCCGAGGACGTCCTCACCGGGCGCGTGGTGGCGTTCGAGGAGCAGCGGGCCCCGGCAGCCGGGAGGTGAGGTGGCGGGGAGCACCTGGCCGTCGGCGGATCACGGCCGGGCCGAGCATCCGACTGATGGCCCAGGGGAGGAATACCCGTGTGGGTGACTGCGGGACGGGAGCGGGCGGGCCATGATCACCAGCATGAGTGCCTCCCTGATCTACCGCGCCTGTGCCGCGGCACTGCTTATGACGTCCACGCTGGCTCCTGCGGTGACTGCCGCCCCCCAACCCGGCGGCCCGGCGCCGGAGTCGGGGCGCGCGGTGCAGGCCCGCCTGCTCGGCGAGAAGATTGTTCCGTACAAGCTCGACTTCCAGGACACCACGGTCGGTGGCCTTTCCGGCGTCGACCGCGACCGGTGCACCGGCGAGTACGTGTTCATCAGCGACGACCGCTCCTTCCTCCAGCCCGCCCGCTTCTACACCGCGAAGCTGGACGTCGACGCCGACGGCGTGCACTCCGTCGACTTCACTGGAACCCGACCCCTCCGTCAGGCGGACGGGTCGGTCTACCCCTCGCCCGCCCTCGGAGACGGCAAGGCCGTCGACCCGGAGGAGATCCGCGTCGACCCGCTTGACTGCCGTTACTGGTGGGGGCAGGAGGGCGACCGGCCCGCCGTGGCCGGGCCGCCGGTGATCCAGCCGTCCATCGAGATCTCCGACCCGGACGGCACCCACCGCGGCAGCCTGCGGCTGCCGGAGAACTACACGATCACGGCGGAGCGCGGACCGCGCCGGAACCAGGCCGTCGAGGCGCTCACCTTCGGTGCCCGGGGCAGGCTGGTCACCAGCGCAGTCGAGGGCCCGCTGCTCCAGGACGGCCCGGTGCCGGACCTGACGCACGGTGCGCTCGTCCGCATCACGCAGCAGACCCGCGGCGGCCGTGTGCTCGGACAGTTCGCGTACCCCATCGAGAAGATCTTCGCCGAATCCGACCCGGACAGCCCTTGGGGCCCCGACACTGGCGTTCCGTCCCTCCTCGCCTTCCCGGACGACCCCGACCGCTACCTCGTGCTCGAACGCACCTGGGTCGCCGGCTCCGGATACAAGATCCGCCTGTACGACGCCACCACACGGGGCGCCACGGACGTACGGGCGGTGGACTCCCTGGCCGGACGGCACGTTGTTCCCATGCGCAAGAAGCTCGTCGCGGACTTCCACACCCTCGGGCTGTCCACCGTCGACAACACCGAAGGCATGACCTGGGGTCCCGTCCTGCCGTCCGGCGAGCGGTCGCTGGTCCTCGTCAGCGACGACAACTTCGACAAGGACGCGGTCACGCAGATCGTCGCGCTCGCGCTCCGCTGAACGAACGGATGGGAACAGACAGGGCTGTGTGGTCCGTTCCCGAGCGCGGGTTTCGAATGCCGTCAGTGGGTCGTCTGGTCCCGGGCGGCCCGCGGCATGAGCATCTTCATGCCGCGGGCCGTCGAGGCCGCTGCATTCGCCGAACGCCCCCCTTCTATGAAGCCGCCCGGCACGGCGCCCATGCCTGAGCCGGCCGTCGCGGCCCGGCACAGCAACCGTATGCCCGAGGCTGGTCCCACGGGCCTACGCAGCGCGGGCGGAAGCCCGAAGGAGGGGCTGCTGTACGACCTGTCGAAGTCCCAGGCGCCCGCCGAGGACTCCCTGCCGACGCTGACCCTGATCTCGACCCGAGCCAGGCGGCCCAACTCCGCAGGGCCCATTACCGGATGTCGCGCGAGCTGTCCGAACTGATCAACACCGTCATGGATGTGTCACTCACGGCCGCAACTCCACTATGCGTAAGGAAAATTGAACCGTATCGAGACTTGGCTTCGGCATCACCGTTATGTGTCTGCGTCTTGCCGTCCGGATGGGGCACGAGGGACAGCCTGCGATCGGATTCGTCCTCGAGATCGGCTGCCTTGGCGGCGAAGCCGGTACTACATCTCAGGCAAGCGGGTGCCCGGCATGCGGTTTCTCGGGCACTTGCACTGGTCTTCGCCCACGGCAGACGAGAAAGAACCGCAAAGGACTGGAACCCCCTCCGGAGCTATGTCAACGTACAACACCTCGGAAGCACAGGGCTGGTGAGCGGCCTACCGGGTGACCCGACGAGGAGTCTCTTCTATCGATGCACGCGCCCCGATCTGTCCGGCTGGCCGCCCCTGTCCTCTTCGTCTCGGGCGTGCTTAACCGCGTCTGCGCGGCGCAGGTCGGCGTTGCGAAACGTGTTGTTACCGCGAGAATCCGACACCTCTGCGAGGCGGAGCTGCTGGTTGCGGACCAGCAAGGCGGGCACTTGAGGGCGTGCCGACTGGTGCCATGGTTGGTCACCCAGGGTGGATAGGGGCTGAGCGCGAGCGGAATGTAGCCCACGTTCGCCGGTTAGCCAAACCGGCGATCATGGTGACCCATTGAGGCTGTTCGCATTCGGTTGTGCTTGGCGGTAGAGCCGTATCGGAAGCAGTGGAGAGCGCGGTCAATCCGAGGAGCAAGAGAGCGGCACCCGTGCTCCTTTCGCTGAACGTAGTGGCGCCTCCGTTTCCTCGGACTTTCCACGCCTTCAAAGAGAGCGAGTGCTTTTGTCTGATCCGATTAAGAAGCTTCCGGCGAACGCGAAGGGGCCAAGGACACTCTAAAGGAGGCCCGCGCCGAACTAGCGGGCATTCGCAGCGAGCGCTGGCAATTTCGTAACCCCGAACAAGATCTCGCTGGGGGAATGGCTCGACGAGTGGCTGAAGCGGAAGGCCCGCGACGTCGAGGCGACCACCATCCGGACGTATCAGCTCGCCTTGGTGCACGTCCACGACGAGCTTGGACAAATCCGGCTCCAGGACCTCACCGAGGATCACGTACAGGACTTCATCGACGGACTCATGAGGAGTGGTCGGCGGAAGGGCGGTGAGCCCGGTACGGGGCTGGCCGTGTCCACCGTCGAGGGCATCCTGATTCGACGCACGGACAGGTCTGCCGGCCTCCGAGCTCCGGACCCTGAAGCAGCGCACTAAGTGGTACGTCCTGGCGAGGGAGTACATCGAGCAGCGGTGGGATCGCACACCAGGAAATACACGCCGCACGCTTGCCGACGCCCTCGCGACCATCACCCCAGCCGTTGTTGAGCCAGAACTCGTGTCCCGGGCGCCTCGTGAACTGCGGCGGGCGCTGTACTCATGGGCATTCAACAAGAGCGCCTGGAAGGCTGACCCGCCCGAGGAGTGGCAGGTCACACTCGACTGGCTGCTGCGTCAATCGCTGCCAGTCAGCGAATTGGAGGAGCCCGACGTGCTGCGCCGGGGACTCGGCGCCCTTTGCCGCAAGGTCGACGGGACAGCCGCTGCCGCAAAGACCGCGAAACGCAAGAAAGCTGCGGTCAACGAGGTGTTCGGGGTAGCAGTGGAACGCGGGTACTTCAACCAGAACCCCCTGAACGGCCTTCGCTGGTCTGCGCCAGAAGTCGCCGACGAAGTCGACCCAGACTGCGTGCCCAACCCGGCTCAGGTGGCCCGCCTGCTTGCCGCGGTCAAGGGCCAGCCTGGTCGCGGCCCGCGCCTGTACGCCTTCTTCGGCTGCATGTACTACGCCGCCATGCGTCCCGCTGAGGTCATCCACCTGCAGAAGCCTCAGTGCCGCCTGCCAGAGAGTGGATGGGGACTCCTCAGCCTCAAGGGCGGGATCGTGACGGCCGGGAAGAGTGGACGAATGACGGCGCCGTCCACGAGATCCACTCACTGAAACGGCGAGCAGCCAAAGCCACGCGGACGGTGCCCATCCCGCCCGTACTCGTCCGCATGCTGCGCGAGCACATAGAACGCTTCGGTGTCGCACCCGACGGACGTCTGTTCCGCAACGCAGCGGGAAACTACGGCGAAGCGCCCCTACGGCCTACGCCACGCAGGAATCTCGTTCTGGCTTGCATCCGGCGTCGACCCTGCGGAGTGTGCGCGCCGAGCCGGACAGAGCATCCAGGTCCTTTTCCGTTACTACGCCAAGTTCCTGGCCGAGGCACGGAACCACGCCAATCACTTGATAGAGGAGTCGATGCGGCGGTGGGATGAACCGGAGAGCGGTGCGTAGGGTGCCTTGGCCGGTCCTTGGCCCGGAAATGCACCGGAACAGCTGGTCAGAGGTGGGATAGCGATGGGGGATATCGGGAGTAGCTTCGTAATTCGCCCCGCGGCCTTCTGCGTCTAGAAGAAGCCCAGCTCCTTCGGCGAGTAGCTGACCAGGAGGTTCTTCGTCTGCTGGTGGTACAGCGACCGCGTCCCTCTGACCAGCACGAATAGTGCTCTCTGGAGCAGACCTTGGGGTGTTGGACCGTGTATGGTCCGGATCTTGGTGAGGCTGGCGACGTCGAGCAGTCGGTGTCGAACCGCATCGGCGTGAGGGGCTGTGGTCAGGTGATCCGGTGCGGCAGTCGGGGCGGTCACCCAGCTCGACCCGAAGGCGGATGCGCGCAACAGCTGTTCGCGTGCCGCGATCGAAGACGGGCGCTGACGCCTCGAGGGGCGTCCTGCGGCACTGATCCTGGGCGCCCGGGGGATGGCCGGTGACCGCGGCGGGGCTTGGGGTGGCGGTGCCGCTGTCCTGGCTCCACCGCCTCCGCGTTCGACTTCACGGCCCTGAGGTGCACCATGGGCCGCCGCTGACGGTCGGCGCCTTCCGGTATTCGCGGTGCCACGACCCGGTCCGTACGCTTGTGGTGGCACCCGCACCGGAGTACCAGCTGTGCGGCGTCGACGGCGCGGGTGGAACTGGCAGCGGGGAGGCAACCCCTCACGAGTTCGAATCTTGTTTCCTCTGCCTCTGCCCACAGGGCAAACGATGGTCCGGACCCGCTGTGGTCCCGACCATCGTCATGCTCGGTCTCGTTGCCGTCTCAGTCTGGTGACTGCGTACCCCCATTCAGCGAGTCCTGCCCGGTCTGCCCGTCAGTGGGCCGTGCCATTGGGGAGGTTGATCGTCTTGTATTCAAGGAAGGAACCGAGTCCCTCGGGCCCGAATTCGCGGCCGATCCCGGATTCCTTGTAGCCGCCGAAGGGGGCGCCGAACTCGATGCGGTACCCGTTGACCGTCAGGGTTCCCGTGCGGACGCGACGGGCGATCGACAGGGCACGGTCCTGGTCAGGGGTCCACACGCTGCCTGAGAGGCCGTACTTGGAGTCGTTGGCGATACGGACGGCGTCGTTGTCGTCGTCGAACGGGATCACGACGAGCACGGGGCCGAAGATCTCGTCCTGGGCGATGCGCATCTGGCTCTCGACGTCGGCGAAGACCGTCGGCTCGACGTACCAGCCCTTCGGCCGGCCAGAGGGCCGGCCGCCGCCCACGGTGACCACCGCGCCTTCCTGCCGCCCGCTGGCGATGTAGTCCTCGACCCGGCGCCGCTGGCGTTCCGCCACCAGGGGGCCGACCTCAGTGGCGGGATCGTGCGGATCACCGACCCTCAGCGCGGACGCCGCCTGGGAGATCGCGTCGACCGTCTGCCGGTACTGGCTGCGATGCGCGAGGATCCGGGTCTGCGCCAGGCAGTGCTGGCCGGACATCATGATCGCGTACGGCATGAGGGCAGGCACGACGGTGTCGAGGTCGGCGTCCTCCAGGATGATGGCGGGCGACTTCCCGCCGCACTCGAGCGTGACTCGCTTGAACTGCTCGCCGCAGAGGGTGGCGACGCGTCGTCCAGTTGCCGAGCTACCGGTGAAACTGATCTTGTCGACCAGCGGGTGACGCACAAGCGCCTCGCTGTTCGCGCGGTCGGCGGGCACAATGTTCAGGACGCCCGCAGGCAGCCCGGCCTCCAACGCGGCGTCGGCGAGCAGGTACGCGTCCAGCGGCGTCTCGGGCGCGGGCTTGAGCACCACGGTGCAGCCCGCGAGCAGAGCCGGGGCGAGGCTGACCATCGTGAGGATGAGCGGGGCGTTCCACGGGACGATCTGCCCGACGACGCCGACCGGCTCCCGAAGGATCCGGGCCGGTCCAGTCAGCCCCGCGCGGTCCTCCTCGAACGGGAACGTCATGGCGAGTTCTCGGAAGTAGTCGAGGAGCATCACGGGAACAGGTGCCTGGAGGCGGTTCGAGAAGGTGATCGGCGAGCCCATCTCCTCGGTGATGAGCTGAGCGATCTGCGGGATGCGCGTCCGGAGATGGTCGGTGAAGGGCCCCAGCGCGTCCGCTCGTTCCGCCGGGGACATGCGCGGCCACGGTCCGTAATCGAAGGCGGCACGGGCCGAGTGGACAGCCCGGGCGATGTCGGCGGGCGTCGAGGAAGGAGCGGAACCGATCCTCTCCTCGGTGGCCGGAGAGATGACCTCCAGCAGGTCGTCGGCCTCCGGCTCGACCATGTCGCCGCCGATGAAGAGCCGCTCCCGGACCAGGTCCGGGGCTTGGATGATCGCGTGCGAAGACATCGTCAGCCTCCTTGTCGTCTTGTCGTCGGTGGGGTACGGGCACCACAGCCCTTGCCCGCCCTTCGTCGTCGGTCCCATCGTGGGCATCCGTGAGGTGACTACGCATCATGGGGCCGGCACTGAGCTTTACCGCTGATAACCCTGATGTCCGGCGATGAGTGCGGCGGCCCGCTCGCCGATCATCACCGTGGTCGCGTTCGTGTTCGCCGAGACGATCGAGGGCATCACCGACGCATCGGCGACGCGCAGGCCGTCGATGCCGTGCACGCGCAGTTGCGGGTCGACGACCCGGCCGATCGCGCAGGTTCCGACGAGGTGGAAGTAGGTGCCTGTGCAGCGCGCCAGGTAGTCGCGCGCGGCGGCACCGTCGATGACCTCGGGCTCAGGCAGCACCTGCCGATCGCGCCACTCGGCCAGGGCGGACGCCGCGCCGATCTCCCGCGCCCGCTGGAATCCGACCAGCATGCGGCGTACGTCCTGCGGCTCGGCCAGGTAGCCGGGGTCGATCCGCGGCGCCTGCGCCGGATCCGGGCCGGCCAGCCTCAGCGTGCCGCGCGAGACGGGCGTCATGACCGCGAAGCCGATGGTGTAGCCGTTGGCGGGGCCTTGGAGGTCCGGTGGATGGAAGGGCACGTCGATGAAGACGAACTGGAGGTCGGGCTCGTCCATGTCCTGACCGTCCCGCCCCGTGCGCTGGAGCGCGCTGACTTCGCCGTGCTGATTGGCGCCGGGCTCGACCGGACGGCGCGCCTCGTAGGTGATGCCGGCGAGCGGATGGTCATGGAGGTTCGCGCCGACGCCCGGGAGGTCTTCGACGACGTCGATGCCGAGCTCGCGCAGATGCCACTCGGGACCGAGCCCGGACAGCATGAGCAACTTCGGCGAGCCGACCGCACCAGCGGCGAGCACGACCTCCTCCGCCGCCCGGGCTCGACGCGTGTGGCCGTCGACGGCGTACTCGACGCCGACGCAGCGATCGCCGTCGAGCAGCACGCGCAGCGCGAGCGCTCCGGTCTCGATGGTGAGGCCCGGGCGGCGGGAGCTCGGCTCAAGATAGGCGGTGGCCGCGCTCTGGCGCGCGCCGTCAACGATGTTGAGCTCATGCCAGCAGACGCCCTCAGGCTGCTCACCGTTGCTGTCCTCGGTCGCGGGGATTCCCACCTCGAGTGCGGCGTTGAACAGTGCCCGGGAGAGCGGATGGCGGTGGTGCGCCGGTGCGACGCGCAGCGGTCCGCCGACACCGCGGTAGGCCGGGTGGCGTCCCTCGGCGTGCTCCGAGCGTTTGAAGTACGGCAGCACGCTGTCGTACTCCCAACCGGTCGCGCCCTCGCGTGCCCAGCGATCGAAGTTGGCCCGGTGCCCGCGGATGTGGGCCATGGCGTTGATCGCGCTGGAGCCGCCGAGCACCCTGCCGAGGGGCATGATGTGTTCGCGGTGGGCCGTGCCGGCCTGGGGTACGGTCGCGTAGCACCAGTCGACCTCGGTCCTCATCAGCGCCGGCCACGCCTGCGGGACCGCGAGCAGGTCGAGGGTCGCAGGACCTCCCGCCTCCAGCAGCAGCACGCGTGCACCGTCGCGCTCCGACAGCCGCGCCGCGAGCACGCAACCGGCCGTGCCCGCTCCGACGATCACGTAGTCGTGATGGCTCTCCTGCTGTGCAGCCATGTCGTTTCGCCTCCCCGCGGTCGCCGGCCCCGAACTGTCGCGGTGGCTCCCGGGTCTGTCCGTTCTCAGAAGCGATCGTTGTCTGAAACGATCGTCGGCGATCGGCGGGCGCCTTCGCGTCGACGAACCGACGCTGACATTTTCCGGCCGGGACCCTGAGAATTCCGCCTACCGGGCTCCGGGCTCGTGCCACCCGCCGAGATGCTGGACGAGCTGCTTGCGCGAGGCGATGTCGAGCTTCCGGAAGACGTGTCGCAGGTGGGTCTCGACGGTGGCCGGACTGATGACGAGCGCTTGTGCTATCTGCCGGTTGGTGGAGCCCCGGGCGGCGAGGTCGGCGACACGGCGCTCCGCGCCGGTGAGCGCGTCGACCCCGCTGAGCGCCAGTCGGCGGGGCCGCGCACCGCCGACCCGAAGCTCCTCGCGCGCCCGCTGTGCCAGCACAGTAGCCCCGCAGGACCACGCGCCATCCATCCCGCGCTCCAGCGCGGTCCGTGCCTCAAGGCGGTGGCCCTGGCGCCGCAACACGGCGCCCAACTCGACGAGTGAGCGCGCCTGCTCCAGACGTGCCGGCGAGTCCTCCAGCACCGCGACCGCTTCGCGCAGCAGGTGCACCCGCTCGTCCCCACGGCCCGTGAGGGCGGCCGCACGCAGCGCCACCCCGAGCGTTCGCGGTGCACCGAACACGCGGGCGAGACCGAGCTCCTCGCGGGCCAGCCGACGTGCCGCATCGGCATCCGCTGCTACGAGGGCATGCGCCGCTTGCGACCGCCAGGGCACCAGCGCGGGGGTCACAATCGCGCTCTCCATCCGGGCCCCCAGGGCCATGAGCTCATTGACCGCTTCCGACGTCCGGCCCTGGGCGGCCCGCAGCCGGGCGCGGGCGCCGATCAGCAAGGTGAAGAGCAGCAGCGGACTGTCGGCATCGGCCAGGCCGGTCTCCGCCAGCAACTGCTCGGCGTCCCCTACGTTCCCGCGTTCGATCAGACTGTCCACCAGCACAGCGACCGCCATCGGAGCATGCAGGGAATGAGCCGACCGCACGCTGCCCGACCGCCCCCGCCCCGACTGGAGGTGCGCCGCCTCAAGCGCGGCGCGAGCATCCGCCTCGGCCTCGGCCAGCATGCCCAGGCGGTGGAAAAGCGTCGAGCGGAGCACAGCCGCGTTCAAGAACTGCGCCGCCGACCCGTGGTGGTGTGCATCCTCGACCTCGTCGTCGAGCAGCCGCCGGGCGAGCGCGTCGCCATCGGCGAATATCAGCGCCACGAGGAGCTGGGCCCTCATCGGCCCACGTGCGAACTCGGGCACCTGGTACCAGCCGCGGGTCGCCTCCTCGGCCAGGCGGACAACCCGTGCAGCCGGTTCGTTCGCCAAGAGTGCCTCGACCGCCGCCAGACTGGCGATGTGGGCAGGGACGGGTTCGCCGGCGAGGGCCGGCGCTACGACCTGCCGGACGCGCTCGCGCAGCTCACGCGGTGTCGAGAGGTCCACTTGCAGGGCCCCGGCCACCGCTGCCTCCAGGAGCAGGGCGCCCTGCGAGTCGCGCTCGGCGGCCTCGGCGATGAGGCCGCCCAAGGCGGGCGCGACCTCGTGCGCGCGGTCCGACCACACCAGCGCGGTGCGCAGGCGAAACGCAATCTCGATCTTCGCCGCCATGTCGTCGGTGCATTCCAGGGCGCGCCGTAGGTCCTGCGAGGCATCCGCGAACTGGCCGGCGCTCTGCTCCGCTGCACCGAGCTCGCGCAGCAGCTCGGGCCTCGACGTATCAGGGGCCGGCTCCGCAAGTGCCCGCTTGAGGTAGCGCACCGCGAGGTCGGGCGCGCCCTTGCGGCTCGCCGAACGGGCGGCGTCGAGCAGGATTTCGATCACCTCCTCGTCGCCGGCCGGGGCGGCTGCCAGCAGGTGCGACGCCACGCGCTCGACCGCGGCTCCCGTGTGCCACAGCAGCCGGGCGGCGTCCCGGTGCCCTCGCGCCCGCCTCCGCGGGGGAAGCTGGGCATAGATCGCCCAGCGCACGAGCGGGTGGACGAACGCCGGATGGTCGGCGTCGCGCAGGATATTTATTGAGATGAGTCCGTCCACGGCCTCGTCGCACTCCGCCGGATCGAGCCCGGCCAGACCGGCGACCTGCGCGACATCGGCTCCGTCGCCCAGCACCGCCACGGCCGCGGCCAGCGCCGTGGCCGACGGCCGCAGGCCCGCCAGACGCAGGGTGATCCACCGCGACACCGTCTCCAGGCCCAGCTCGCCGACCTGCTCGACCGCCGCCGAGGCCGGCTGCGCGCCCCGGCTACGCAGGGTATCGATCAGTTGCGTGACCAGGAACGGGTTGCCGCCCGTCGTCGTCCAACAACCACGGACGAACCCCGAGTCGAGGGGCACTGCCGCGAAGGTGTCTTGTACCAGGGTTCGTACCGCGTCGAGCGTGAACGGCCCCGGCCTGACGACGTCGACCTCCGGGCCCGCGACCAGCTCCGTGAGCAGCAGTCCATGGGCGCCAGGATCCTCCGGGCGCACGGCCACGAGCAGCAGTACGGGCAGGCCGTACACGCGCCGAGCCAGATAGCCGAGGAACCGCAGCGACGGCGCATCGGCCCAGTGCGCGTCGTCGACCACCATCAGCAGCGGCGTGCGCGCCGCCAGCTTCGCGGTCAGCCCGTAGAGGCCATGCAGCGTGGCGAAGCTGCGATCGCCGCCGAACGGTTCACCGAGGCGATCGGCCGGGCCGCCGCCGAGTAGCCACGCGGCGGGAGCGGCCGCTCCCTCCAGCAGCACCTCACGCTCGCTGGTCTCCGTGGCGGTCAGTACCGGCTCGAACAGCTGCCTGGCGACGCCGAACGCGAACTCGGTCTCCATCTGCCCGCCGCGAGCGCTGACGACGGCCATGCCGCTCTCTGCCGCACGCTCCATCGCCGCCCGCAGCAGGCGGGTCTTGCCGATCCCCGCCGAGCCCTCCACCGCCACGACCATGCCCGCGCCGGCCTCCGCTCTGGAGATCGCCGCCCCGAGACGCCGCAGCTCGTCCTCACGCTCCAGCAGCAGCTGCCCGGCACCGGCCCGATCGAGTCCGTCAGTCACCGCCGGGCGATGGCCGGCTTCGGTGTCGCGTTCGCGTTCGCGGCCGGGCGGTTTCACCATGGCGAAGGCTTTCTCTCGGTCTCCGGGCGGCGGTCCCAGCCGCCCGCCATGCACCCCTTTCACCGTACGGCCACGGGCTGGCCGGGCTCCATGCAGAGCGATGCGGACAGCGCGAGGGATGCCGGAAGGGCCCCGTTGGTCATCGCTGGATACAGCGCTGAGCAGGGAGAACGAGCCCAGACTCTGGTTGCACCTTGGTTGCGTTCACCTTCGTCCAGCTCAGTCCGCAGCCTGGACGCGAACCGTCGAACCACAGGTCAGCACACTGCTGACCGCGCCCGGACAGCCGGACGTGGGGGCAGGTAGTGGCGGTGGACCAACAATGATCCGTGGGGTCGCCGGTTTGGCTATCCGGCGATCCCGCGCTATGTTGCTCCGCTTCCAAGCTGTCTGGGCCCATATGCGTCCACTCGTGTGGACGGCTGTTGCAGCCGGGGCCCGTTTGCTGCTGCCCCCTCCAGCAGCAAACGCCCATCCAGCTCGGTGTCGTAACTACCCCGGCCTTCCACTACTCCGTCGGCACCGACACCCACGTCTGAATCACGTTCTATCAGCCACCCCACGCCTCAAAACGGCGTAGCACCGCATGGTCCGAGCTGGTGTACCGTCCACCGACACAACACTGGGTGTAAGACCTCATTTCATGTGCCGTGTCCGCGGTGCCAGAGGGTTGCTGCCTTGCTCTCCGCAGGCGTCGCCAAGTGGGCTGCGGATGCCGTTGGCGGCGGGGTTCGGTCACTCGCTCTCCTGGTAGTTCATGAACCAGTGGGTGTCGAAGTAGCGGGCCATCGTGAACGGGTGGTGCGGGTCGAGGAGGATGCGACTGACGAACTCCGCGGCCGGACAGTCGAAGGGGACGACCTGGCCGTCGAAGGTCTGGACCGCGACGGGCCAGCGGTCGGGGTCGCCGTCGTCGGTCTGCCAGCAGTACAGGTCCTTGTGCTCGGTACTCGCCCAGATGAGCAGGCCGTCCTCCCTGAGGTGGGTCCACGGCTCCTGGTTCAGGTCCAGGTAAGCGTCGAAGGCGCCCTCCCCGAAGGTCTCCACCATGCGTTTGTAGTCCCCGGGAAGGTGCGTGCCCAGGCGCGTCTCGGCCTGCGCCCAGTCAACGTCTGGCCGTCGCGGGGGCAGTGTCCAGCCGGTGATGCCGATGAGCCGCTCGACCCAGTCCTCGTCCTGGCTGAGCGCCCCCGCAGGCGGCTTGGCCTGCGGCGCCTGCGTCTGCCGCGGCGCGGTCGCCAGCACCGGCCGGGCGATGCCTTCCGCGTCCCGCGCGGTTCCGGCGCCGATCCACTGATTCCCGTACGCCCATGCTCGTATCGTCACGCCCTGGCCTTTGAGTAGGGCGAGAAGAGCCGCACCGCAGGACTCGTCCACGGTCGGGTCCGTGAAGCCGTCCAGGACAAGGGTGCGCGGGGCCCCGTGACGATCAGCCAGCAACTCGACCAGCCTGTGCGGGTCGATGTCCAGAGGCAGATGTAGAGACCCGCCCGGTGCGGTGAGCCGGGCCAGCAGGTCGTTGAGCGTCGATTGCGTGAGGTCCATGGCGGACAGTGAAGCGCACCGCGCGGACAGCGGACCTGCCCGCAGACGTATCTGACGTCAATCCGGGCGGTGGGACGTCATTTCATTCAGCGAGTCTGCGGTGGCATATGAGGGTTGCTGCGATGGCGGTGAAGGCAAGGAAGTGTTCGGGTTTGCGTTCGTAGCGGCGGTGGAGACGCCGACAGCCCAGCCAGGACATCGTCCGCTCTACGACCCACCGGTGCCGGCCCAGCCGCTGGGAGGACTCGATTCCCTTGCGGGCGATGCGATGGCGGATGCCACGCGAAGATACGACGAGCAGCCAAAGCGACGCGACCGGTGCCCATCCCGCCGCTGCTCGTCCGCATGCTGCGCGAGCACATCGAATGCTTCGGCGTCACACCAGACGGTCGCGTGTTCCGCAATGCCGCGGGTAATTACATTGATCCTTCGGCGTACGGCATCACGTGGGGACGGGCGCGTGAGGCGGCTCTCACCCGCGACGAGCATGCCCTCGAGCTGGCGAAGCGCCCTTACGACCTGCGCCACGCGGGAATCTCGTTCTGGCTTGCATCCGGCGTCGACCCCGCAGAGTGCGCGCGCAGGGCCGGGCAGAGCATCCAGGTCCTCTTCCGCTACTACGCGAAGTTCCTGGCCGAGGCGCGGAACCACGCCAACAGCCTGACAGAGCAATCGATGCGGCGGTGGGAGGAGCCGATGGGCGACGTGAAAGGCGTGTAAGCGGGACCTTGGCCCGTGCATGGCCCGGAACAGCTGGTCACAGGTGGGATAGCAGTGGGAAATATTGGGAGCAGAGGTGCATGTCGACTCACTGCTTAGATGCGTTCCTCGAAGGGCGCCTGACGGGTAAATACCCTCGTCAGGCGCCCTTTTTTGGTGTCTAGAAGAAGCCGAGCTTCTTCGGCGAGTAGGACACCAGCAGGTTCTTCGTCTGCTGGTAGTGCTCCAGCATCATCTTGTGGTTCTCGCGGCCGATGCCTGACTGCTTGTAGCCGCCGAAGGCCGCGTGCGCCGGGTAGGCGTGGTAGCAGTTCGTCCAGACGCGGCCCGCCTGGATCGCACGGCCCGCGCGGTACGCCGTGTTGATGTCGCGCGTCCATACGCCGGCTCCGAGGCCGTACAGCGTGTCGTTCGCCGTCCTGATCGCGTCGTCGAAGCCCGCGAAGGACGTCACCGCGACGACCGGGCCGAAGATCTCCTCCTGGAAGACCCGCATGCGGTTGTCGCCCTCGAAGATGGTGGGCTGCACGTAGTAGCCGCCGGCCATGTCGCCGTCGTACTCCAGCTGCTGACCACCCGTGAGGACCTTGGCGCCCTCCTGCTGCCCGATGTCCAGGTACGAGAGGATCTTCTGGAGCTGGTCGTTGGAGGCCTGGGCGCCGATCATTGTGTCGGTGTCCAGCGGGTGGCCCGCGGCGATCTGTTCCGTACGGGCGATCGCCGCCTCCAGGAACTCGCTGTAGTGGCCGCGCTGGATCAGCGCGCGTGACGGACAGGTGCACACCTCGCCCTGGTTGAGCGCGAACATCGTGAAGCCTTCGAGCGCCTTGTCGCGCAGGTCGTCATCGGCGTTCCAGACGTCGTCGAAGAAGATGTTGGGGCTCTTGCCGCCCAGCTCCAGGGTCACCGGCTTGATGTTCTCGGAGGCGTACTGCATGATCAGCCGCCCCGTCGTGGTCTCACCCGTGAACGCGATCTTCGCGACACGCGGGCTGGACGCGAGCGGCTTCCCGGCCTCCACGCCGAAGCCGTTCACGATGTTGACGACACCAGGGGGCAGCAGGTCGGCCACCAGGCTCATCCAATAGTGGATGGACGCCGGCGTCTGTTCGGCCGGTTTCAGGACGACCGCGTTTCCGGCCGCCAGTGCGGGCGCCAGCTTCCAGGTCGCCATGAGGATGGGGAAGTTCCAAGGGATGATCTGCGCGACCACACCGAGGGGCTCGTGGAAGTGGTACGCGACGGTGTCGTCGTCGACTTCGCTGAGCGAACCCTCCTGCGCCCTGAGCGCACCCGCGAAGTAGCGGAAATGGTCGATGGCGAGAGGGATGTCGGCGGCCAGGGTCTCGCGGATCGGCTTGCCGTTCTCCCAGCTCTCCGCGACCGCGAGCTCCTCCAGATGCGCTTCCATACGGTCGGCGATCTTCAGCAGGATGTTCGCGCGGTCACCTGCCGCCGTACGTCCCCACGCGGGAGCGGCGGTGTGCGCCGCGTCCAGGGCGCGCTCGACGTCCTCGGCCGTGCCGCGGGCGATCTCGGTGAAGGGGCGGCCGTTGACCGGGCTCGGGTTCTCGAAGTACTGGCCGCGGACCGGCGCGACGTACTCGCCGCCGATCCAGTTGTCGTAACGGGGCTGGTACGAGACGATCGCGCCGTCGGTACCGGGCGCAGCGTAACGGGTCATCTCCGTGGCCTCCCTCTGGCGCCGCCCGCCGTTGGGCGGCGCTCGGCGTGAGGCTAGGAGTCCGTACGTTGCGACCAGGTTGCGGGGCGTGTCGGGGCCTGGCGGTTCAGGGGCGCCATCCCTGGCGGTTCAGGTCGCCTTGAGCATGTCGGCGCACTTCTCACCGATCATCATCGTCGTGATGCACGGGTTGACCGCCGTCAGGAACGGCATCACGGACGCGTCGGCCACTCTCAGCCCCGTCACGCCCTTGACCCGCAGCTGCGGATCGAGCGGCGAGCCGGCGTCGTCCGCCGGGCCCATCCGCACGGTGCCCGCCGGGTGGTAGACGGTGTTGTGGGTCTCGCGGATGTACGCGAACAGCTCCTCGTCGGTCGTGGCGTCCGGGCCGGGCGCGAGCTCGGCGCCGGCCCAGTCGGTCATCGGCGCCTGGGCGGCGATCTCGCGGGCCAGGCGCAGCCCGTACGTCATGACGCGGATGTCGTGCTCGTGTGTGAAGTAGCGCGGGTCGACCTTCGGCTTGTCCCGGTAGTCGCGGGTGCGCAGCCGGACCGTTCCCGTGGAGCGTGCCCGGGTGATGTTCGGCGTCAGACAGAAGGCGTTGTCCGTCGTCGGATAGCCGCGCCGGTACGTGTTCAGGTCGAATGGCACCGAGCCGTAGTGGAACATCAGGTCCGGCCGGTCCAGGCCCGGTTCGGTGTCCGCGAAGATGCCGATCTCCCACCACTGGGTGGAGGAGGTCACCATGGGCTGCTTCGCCTCCCACATGATCACGCCCTCCGGGTGGTCCTGGAGATGGGAGCCGACTCCGGGGGAGTCCACCCGTACCTCCACGCCACAGTCCCTCAGGTGGTCGGCGGGCCCGATGCCGGACAGCATGAGCAGCTTCGGCGAGTCGATGGCCCCGCAGGCCACGATCACCTCGCGCCGGGCCGCGACCGTACCGGTGTGAATGGTGTCGGGCTGGAGGTACTCGACGCCTGTGCAGCGCCGGCCGCCGCTGGTGCCGCCGCCGCGGCCGGCGTCGTCGTCGAAGAGGAGCCGCCTGGCCAAGAGTCCGGTACGTACCTCCAGATTCGGCCGCTTGCCGAGGACCGGGTGGAGGTACGAGACGGAGGCGGACGAACGAGTTCCGTCGGCCCGCGAGTTGATCTGGAACCAATGGGCGCCGCGCACCACCGTGGTGCCGGTGTTGAACGGTGTGGTGGGGATGCCGACGGCCGTGCAGGCCTCGAGCAAAGCGGCTCCGCACGGGTCTTTCGGAGGGACCGTACGGATGGTCACCGGCCCGGAGCGGCCGTGGTGGTCCCCGGGCGCGTCGTTGGTCTCCAGGCGCCGGTAGAGGGGGAAACAGTCCGCCGCGCTCCAGCCCGTACAGCCCAGCGCGTCCCACTCGTCGAGGTCCTCGGCCGGTGCCCAGAAAGCGATGCAGGAGTTGTGCGAGGAGCAGCCGCCCAGCACCTTGGCGCGGGCGTGCCGCATGTAGCTGTTGCCGTTCTCCTGGGGCTCCACCGGATAGTCCCAGTCGTAACCGGACTCCAGCAGGGCCATCCAGCGGTCCAGCCGCAGGATGTTGTCGTCGCCGACGTCCGAAGGGCCGGCCTCCACCACGCAGACCGTGACGTCCGGGTCCTCGGTCAGGCGCGCGGCGACCACGGCGCCGGCTGTACCACCGCCGACCACGACATAGTCGTATTCGGCCAGGGCGCTCTCTGCGGGCATCGCTTCTCCAGGCAGGCAGGCAGGCAGGCAGGCAGGCGGGCAGGCAGGCGGGCAGGAAGTTTCGGTGGGTTCAGGGGGCGGCGGACGCAGGCGGTGGCGGAGCGTCCGCCGCCTCGAAGCGGTGCTCGTCCAGTACGCCGGTCCTGTGCCGCTGCACGAACCAGTAGTAGGCGAAACCGCCGAGCGCGACGATGCCGATGAAGAGGAACGCACCCCACCGCAGATACCAGTGCTGCGGCCCTGTCGCGTTGTACACCTCCGCGCGCGGCCACGCGAGGTTGATCGACATGGCCGCGCCCCACACCACGGCGACGATGTTGACCGGCAGGCCGAACCTGCCGAGCGAGAAGTTGCCTTCGACGGGCTGCCAGTCGCCGCGGAGCCGCTTGATCAGCATGGGCACGGTGACCATCAGATAGGCCACGTAGATCATGATGATGGCGATGCTCGTGATCACGGAGAAGATCTGCGGCTGATTGATGTTGATGACGAGGATGACGACGGCCACCACGCCGATCACGACGGCGGGCACCACGGGCGTGTGGAAGCGGGGGCTGACCCGGGCGAGCACCGAGCCCGCCGGCAGGTTGTTGTCCCGTGCCATGGCGAACATCAGCCGGATGCCGGCGGCATGTACGGCGAGTACGCAGACCGTGATCGCGATGACCACGGCCCACAGGAACATCTCGCCGATGGTCGAACCGAGGGTTTCCAGTACGACGTACTGCAGACCGCCCGTGGACATCTCCTTCGCGGCCAGATCCGGCACCGCCATCAGGGCGAAGAGCAGGATGAACCCGCCGATGAGGAAGGACGCGACGAGAGCCCGCAGGATGGCGTGGGGCGCGTTGCGTCCGGGGTTGTGCGACTCCTCGCCGAGTGATGACGCCGTGTCGAAGCCGTACATGACGTACGCGGAAGCCAGTGAGGCGGTCAGGAAGACCCCGAAGTAGCCGAGGTTCTGACCGCTTCCGAGGCCGTACGTCTCCGTCAGGGCGGTGGCCGGGCCGCGGGTGATGTGCGCCGCGAGGAAGATGATCAGGGCGACGGCGGCGATCAGCTCGATGAACACTCCGGCGGAGTTGATCCGTGCCATGAGTTTGACGCCGAAGGCGTTGACGAGGGTGGAGAAGAGGACGAGCACCGAGCCGAGGAGTACGGCGTTGGCGGCCGCGTCGGTCTTGCCGGTGCCGTCGCCGACGAACTGGAACCAGTCGTCGATCTGAGGCAGCGTGATCTGGTAGGCGAGGGCCACGGCCGCCAGCGTCACCATGGTGGCCGTCATCATCATCCAGCCGCCGAGCCAGCCGATGTGCGGGCCGCCCATGGTCTTCGCCCAGTTGTAGACCGAGCCTGCGACCGGGTATCGGGCGGCCAGCTCGCAGAAGCACAGGGCGACCATCAGCTGGCCGGCGAAGACCATCGGCCATGACCACCAGTAGGCGGGGCCGCCGAAGCTCACACCGAAGTAGAAGAGCTGGAAGGTGCCGGTGAGGATCGAGATGTAGCTGACGCCGGCGGCGAAGGTGTGGAAGTTGCCGAGCGTGCGCACGAGCTCCGGGCGGTAGCCGAGCTCGCCCAGGGCGTCGTCGTCGTGCTGGGTCTGGGTCCGGGGCGCAACTTCCGGTTCCGGATCTCCTGGTCCCTTTCCGGCGGCGTTCGTAGTCATTCGAACCACCTCATTCGAACCACCTCAGCGGACTCGGCGCGAGATTGCGCCAGATGTGTTTGGCCTCCTGGTACTCCGCCAGTCCGGCCGGGCCCAGTTCACGGCCAAAGCCGGACTGCTTCATTCCGCCCCATTCCGCCTGGGGCACGTACGGGTGGAAGTCATTGATCCATACGGTCCCGGCCCGCACGCGGGAGGCCACCCGCTGGCCGCGCGCCACGTCCTCGGTCCAGACCGCGCCGGTCAGCCCGTAGAAGGTGTCGTTGGCGAGCGCGACGGCCTCGGCCTCGTCGTGGAACGTCTCGACGGTGAGCACCGGGCCGAAGGACTCGTCCCGTACGACCGACATCCCGGGTGTGCAGCCGTCGAGCACGGTCGGCAAGTAGTAGAAGCCGTCCCGCAGGGCCGGGTCGTCGGGTCGGGTGCCGCCACAGCGCAGCACTGCGCCTTCTGCCAGCCCGGCCGCCACGTACGCCTCGACCTTGTCGCGATGCGCGGCGGAGATCAGTGGTCCGGTGCGGGCGTTCTCATCGAAGGGGCCACCGAGGGGGATCGCCCGTGCGCGCTTCGCCAGCTCTGTGACGAACGCGTCGTGCAGTTCGTCCTGGACCAGCAGCCGGGCCCCGGCCGAACAGACCTGGCCGGAATGCAGGAAGATCGCCATCAGGGCGTAGTCGACCGCGGCCTCGAAGTCGGCGTCGGCGAAGACGATGTTGGGGTTCTTGCCGCCCAGTTCCAGGGCGACCTTCTTCACGGTCGGAGCGGCGGCAGCCATGATGCGGCGTCCGGTGACGAGCCCGCCGGTGAACGACACCATGTCGACCCGCGGGTCCTCGCTCAGCGGTGCGCCCACGATCGGTCCGGCGCCCAGCACGAGGTTGGCGACGCCGTCGGGCAGTCCGGCCTCGGCCAGCAGCTTCATCAGCATGATGGCGGTGTGCGGGGTCAGCTCGCTGGGCTTGAGTACGAACGTGTTGCCCGCCCCGATGGCGGGAGCGACCTTCCAGGCTGTCTGAAGGAGCGGATAGTTCCATGGGGTGATCAGCGCGCAGACCCCCACGGGTTCGTGCACCACCCTGCTGTCCACGTCCGTGTTGCCCGTATCGACGATCCGGTCCGAGCCGCCGGAGGCCGTCAGGTTGCCGAAGTAGCGGAAACAGTGGGCGATGTCGTCCATGTCGTACTGGCTCTCGACGAGCCGCTTCCCGGTGTCCAGGGATTCGGCTCGCGCGAACGCGTCCTTGTCGCGTTCCAGCAGTTCCGCGACGCGCAGGAGCAGCCCGCCGCGCTTGTCGGCGGGGGCCGTCGGCCAGGGGCCGCGGTCGAAGGCGTCACGGGCCGCCGAGATCGCCGCCGAGACGTCCTTGGGGCCCGCCTCGTCGACGGTTGCCACCAGGGTGCCGTCGGCGGGGCAGCGGATCTCGCGAACCTGCCCGTCGACGGCGGCGGTCCATTTGCCACCGATGAACAGCTCCGGCATGGGGGCTCCTCCGGGTTCGGATGGGTGGGCACCCGGGTGGCGCCCCGTCCGGACGCGCTTCTGCGGTGCTTCACCAGAAAAGAGCGCTCCGTGGAACGACCCTAAGGAGGCCCGTCCGTGTTCGCAGTGTGGGAGCCGTCATCCGGCGGAAGGGGAGTCGGTCCTGGGGGCGCCGGTCACCCGCCGCCCTGCCAGGAGTCGAGTTCGCGTACGCGTGTGAGCGCGGCCGGCCGCTGTTCCCGGGGGAGTACGGATGCGAGTGCCTGCCAGACGCTCAGATCGTCCTGCCCCCACGGGCTGTACGCCCAGTCCGCGAGCAGCCCGGGATCGGCGCGGGCTATCACGGCGTTCCGTAACTGGTCCTCCAGGCGCCGTCGCAGACATACCACCCCAGGGGCCTGGGAGGCGGGCAGCAGCGGGCCGGCGTACCCGCTCATGGCCGCGGTCGTCGCGCCGGACGCCAGGCGCCTGGCGACGGTGTCGAAGTCCGTGTCGACGGCAGTGGCGAGCCGGTAGGGGCGGGAGAGGAGCAGCGCGGGGCCGAGCAGATGGCGTAACCGGGAGAGCTCGGCGCGCAGGGTGACAGGGGTGACCGATTCGTTCTCGTACAGGGCGATGAGCAGCTCGTCGCCGGTGAGGCCCTCGGGGTGACGGGCGAGCAGGACCAGGATCTCGCTGTGGCGGCGGCTGAGACGTACTTTGCGGCCCTCTACGACGAGCAGCGCCTCGTCCCTGCCCAGGGCCCCGAGCTGGACGGGGGAGCGGTCGGGCGGTGCGAGGAGCGCGAGCCTGGACTCGGCCGCACACGCCACCGCCTGGACGAACGCCAGGCTGTGCGGATGCGCGAGCCCGTTCCCACCGGTGATGTCGACGGCTCCCAGGAGCCGTCCGGTGTGCGGATCGTGCACGGGGGCGGCGGCACAGGTCCAGGGCTGCACCGGCCTGCTGAAGTGCTCGGTGGCGAAGACCTGCACGGGCCGGTCGAGGGCGATGGCCGTACCCGGTGCGTTCGTTCCCATCGCGGACTCGGACCAGCGGGCGCCCGGCACGAAGTTCAGCCGTCCGGCGCGACGCCGGGTCCCCGGGTGTCCCTCGACCCACAGCAGCCGGCTCTGCGCGTCGCACACCGCGAGCAGATGCTCCCCCTCGCTCGCATAGGTGCCCGTCAGCTCGCGCAGCAGTGGCATCACCCGGGCCAGCGGATGCTCGTCGCGGTACGAGCCCAGATCACCGTCGGTCAGCTCCACCTGGGCCGTCGAATCGGGACTGACGCGCGCCCGCGCGGACCGCCGCCAGGACTCACCGACCACGGCCCTTACGCGCCGCTCCAGCCGCCCCGCCGTGGTGAACACCTCGTGCGCCCGGCGCAGTTCGCCGATCCGCTTCCCAGGATCGGCGCCGGATTCCAGGGCCACCCATGCATCGCTCACTTCGGCCTCCCGGGCCATCGTGACGGAGGCGCGGTGACCCGGCAAGCACGCACCGTTGCGCTGTCAGGGGTTCGAAGGGTTCGAAGGGTGCGAAGGGTTCGGGAGGACGGCGGCGAGTGCCGCCGCCGGATCCTGATCGGCCGGACCGGCAGGCGTCCACCGCCCGCCCTCCTTGCGGTACGGCCACCAGCGTCCGTCTCGACCAAACCGCAGCTGGGCATCCGCACCAACGACGGTCCGCCGGTTGTGCCGGGCACGCAACTGCGGACGCTCATCCTCCTCCCACGCCTCAGCCAGCCGCGTACGGGCGCGTGCGAGGGCCTCCTGCTCCGGCGACCACTCCTCCTCCAGCACGGCGAGCGCGGCACGCCTCCCGTACTGCCATGCCCGTACGGCCAGGGCGAGTTCGGCCTGTTCCCGTCCGGAACCCGACGCGAGACGCGCGGCGATCCGCGGTCCGGGCCCGCCGGCAGCCAGCCGCACCGCGTCCTCCTCCAGCGTCGGTCGCTCTTCCACCGGCTGCTGTTCATGCCCGTCCGCCAGCGCTTCGGCCAGGAGACGATGAGCACGCCCGGCCGCGTCCGCCGCCAGGAACTCCAGCGCCGCGACATCGATCCCCGGCGCCGGCCCCGCCTCCGTGTCGAGAGCCGGCGGCCGGCCAGGCTCTCCAGGGAGCGGCGGAGGAGCCGGCAGGGGTGGCAGCATGTCCCGTGCCGCGAACGCCTCGTCGGCCCGCACCCCCTCCGGCTCAGCCTCGCCGCCGTCCCCTTCCGGTGTCTCCTGCGGTGAGGCGAGGGCGGCGCTGCGTGCCTGCAACTCGTCGAGCAGTTCCCGTTCACCGCGTCCCCGCATCAGCAGCAGGACGAAGGGGTCCTGGTCCAGCAGGCGCGCCACCTGATAACAGAGCGCCGCCGTGTGCGCACAGTGATCCCACGCGTCGCAAGAGCACTCCGGCTCCAGATCGCCGATGCCCGGCAGGAGTTCCGCTCCCGCAGCCGCCGCGTCCTCCACCAGATGGGGCGGCATCTCCCGGTCAAGGAGCGCCGCTATGTGCCCCGCCCGCTCGACCGCCATGTCGAGGAAGCGGTCCCACTCCTCGCCGCTCAACCGCTGCAACAGCACATCACCGCGGTACGCCGAACCGTCCTTCTCCCGTACCACCGCCGTGATCCGGCCGGGACGTACTGACACGGCGCCGACCGCTCCCTCACGCGCGTATCTGCGGCCCCTTCTGAGCTGTTCGCCGTCGAGGGCGGTGTCCTCCAGCGCCTTGATCCACGCCCGGCCCCACCACGTCTGCGCGAAACCACGCCCCCGCGCGGGAGGCAGTGCAGCGAAGGTGCGCTCCGTTTCCTCCGGCTCACCTGTCTTGTCCCAGTCGCTCATCGTGTGCCCCCTCGCAGCTCCACCAGGTCCGCCAGTTCCGCGTCGGTCAGTTCGGTCAGCGCGGACTCGCCGTTCCCGAGAACGGCATCCGCGAGCTCCTTCTTGCGGGCGAGCATTCCGGCGATCTGGTCCTCGATGGTTCCCTCGGCGATCAGCCGGTGCACCTGCACCGGCTGGGTCTGCCCGATGCGGTACGCCCGGTCCGTGGCCTGAGCCTCGACCGCCGGGTTCCACCAGCGGTCGTAATGCACGACATGGGCGGCCCTCGTGAGATTGAGCCCCGTGCCCGCAGCCTTCAACGACAGCAGGAAGACCGGGACCTCACCGTCCTGGAACCGCTGGACCATGGCCTCACGCTCCGGCACGGGCGTACCCCCGTGCAGGAACTGGGTGCTTGTGCCACGCGCCGCGAGGTGCTTCTCCAGCAGCCGCGCCATCTGCACGTACTGCGTGAACACCAGCACACTCGCCTCCTCGGCCAGAATGGTGTCCAGCAGCTCGTCCAGCAGTTCCAGCTTCCCGGAGCGGCCCGCGATCCTGGGCCGCTCCTCCTTCATGTACTGCGCCGGGTGATTGCAGATCTGCTTCAGCGCGGTGAGCAGCTTCACCACAAGCCCGCGCCGGGCGAACCCGTCGGCCGCCGAGATCTCGGCGAGCGTCTCGCGGACCACCGCCTCGTACAGACCGGCCTGTTCCGCGGTGAGTGACACGGCATGGTCGGTCTCCGTCTTCGGCGGCAGTTCCGGAGCGATCCCGGGGTCGGACTTCCGGCGCCGCAGAAGGAACGGCCGTACCAACGTGGAGAGACGCTCGGCGGCGGCGGGGTCGTTGCCGCCCTCGACCGACTGTGCGTAGTGCCTGCGGAACGTTCCGAGCCGGCCCAGCAGCCCCGGTGTCGTCCAGTCGAGGATCGCCCACAGCTCGGAGAGGTTGTTCTCCACGGGTGTGCCGGTGAGCGCCACGCGCGCGTGGGCGTCAAGGGTGCGCAGTTGCCTGGCGGTCGCCGAATACGGGTTCTTGACGTGCTGAGCCTCGTCGATGACGACCATGCCCCACGGCTCGGTCCGGGCGAGCCGCGCGGCGTCGAGCCGCATGGTGCCGTACGTCGTGAGGACGAACTCCCCGTCGGCCAGGGCGTCCAGGCTGCGGGAGGCGCCGTGGAACCGGCGTACGGCGGTCCCGGGAGTGAACTTCTCGATCTCACGCTGCCAGTTGCCCATCAGGGACGTGGGGCAGACCACCAGCGTGGGACCCGCCGTCCGCTCATTCGTCTGCCGGTGCAGATGGAGGGCGATGAGCGTGATGGTCTTGCCGAGGCCCATGTCGTCGGCGAGGCAGCCGCCGAGCCCGAGGGACGTCATGTGGTGCAGCCAGTTGAGGCCGCGCAGCTGGTAGTCGCGCAAGGTCGCCGCGAGCGCGGCCGGTTGCGGAACCTCCCCGTGCCCCGGCCCCTCGGGATCGGCGATCCGCTCTCGCAGCCCCGCCAGCCACCCCGATGCCTGTACGTCGACCTGCCGGCCGTCCAGCTCCGTGCGGCCTGTCAGCGCGGCACTGAGCGCATCGATCGCGGTGACCTTGCGATCCTGCGTCTCCCGCGCGCGGCGGGCCTCCTCGGGATCGATGAGGACCCACTGGTCGCGCAGGCGCACGACCGGCCTGGTGGCCTCAGCCAGCCGGTCGAGCTCCTCCCGGGAAAGCTGCTGATCCCCAAGGGCGAAACGCCAGTTGAAGGCGAGCAGAGCGTCGGGCGACAGGTAGGACGGCATGCCGGACTGCGTCTGCCGCGCATTCTCCGGATCGTGCGGACTCCTGCCCTCGTCGGGCGGCCCCACGACCGCGCGTGCCGTCAGTTCGCGTGCCAGTTCCTTCGGCCAGTGCACCTGAACTCCGGTGGCCGCGAGTGCCCGGGCGGCCTCACCGAGCAGCTCGGTGAGCTCCTCGTCCGCCGGCTCGATCGCGTCGGGCACGGCAGCCGACAGAAGTGGCGCGAGCGGTGGCCACGCGCGGGCGGCGCGGCGCAGGGCCAGCAACGCGTCCATACGGGCGCGCGGTCCGAACGCCGGACCGGTGTGGGCGGCGCCGGCCCACACCTCCGCGGCGTCAGCGACCAGCGAAGGGTCGCTGACACTGTGCATCTGGAGAACGACACGGAAGGCGGGCCCCGCCTCAACGGACAGCTCGACCCTCAGGGAGATGCGTACGCCCGCGTCGTGCCCGGCGGCGACATCCGCCGCCCAGGCACGCTGCTCGGGAAGCCGCTGCGGCTCGGCGCCGGCGTACGCGGGACCGGCGGCGGCCGTCGCCGCGGCGGGCGTACGCGGCAGCCCGTCGGCGACCGCGTCGAGGAACGCGCGCAGAAGCTTCTCGGGAGCGGGCAGCCGTAGCGGCCGTTCCGCGGCATCGAGGGGTACGGCGTGTGCTGCGGGTGGCATGGAGGCCGCCAGCTCGCGCACCCGTTCCTGGTCCGCGGTGGTGAGCGGTCCGGCCCGCCAGGCGTCGTGATCGGTGGCGCTGAGTCCCGGCAGGAGCAGTCCGCGAGCGGCCAGCTGGAGGGCGACGAGCGCGGCCGCACCCCAGAAGGCGGCGGAAGGGTCGGCTTCCGCGGACGCGCGGGCCCTGGTCAGGACCGGCAGAGCGTCCCGTACAGGCAGCAAAAGGGCTCGTACGGTGTGAGCCGTGGCGCCGTCCGTGACGACGGCCAGTTCCTCCACCACGCCAGGGGCGGAGGGGAGCCCGCTTCCGTCGGAGCGCCAGAAGGCCACCTTGCCGGTGCGCGCCGGATCCGCGGGCAGGAACACCACGGAACATCGGGTGAGTTCGGAGATCTCGGAGAGCGTTGCCGCAGGAGGCCGGTGCACAGCGATGGTGAAGTCCTCAAATTTGACTAGTCCCTTTCGAAGACGCCGAGAGTACAGCATCCGGCCGACGAAGGTGCACCCAGCCCCTCCGTGACGAACTGGGGCTGGCACCACCGAAACCCGGGGGCTGACGCCATGGTCATCAAGGGTCCTGGTGCGTAGTTTCATCAGGTCAGAGCAGGTCCTACAGATCCGGAGACCCTTATGCCCCAGGCCGCCACTGTCGCGGAACCCACGACAGGCACCTCGGGGAGCGATTTCGCCCCGCTCCTGCGAAGCGCCAGGGAGCAGGGCCTCCTCGAGCGACGCACCGGCTGGTACGCGCTGGGAATCGTGGCCAACCTGCTCGCCATGGCCGCCGTCGTCGCCGGACTCGTGCTCATCGGTGACTCCTGGTGGGCGCTCCCGCTCGCGCTGCCCCTGACCGTGCTGTGGGCCCGCACCGCCTTCGTCGGTCACGACGCGGGACACGCGCAGATAACCGGCAATCGCAAGGTGAGCCTGGCGATCAGCCTCGTCCACAGCAATCTGCTGCTCGGTATGAATCAGGCGTGGTGGAACGACAAACACGTACGCCACCACGCCAACCCGAACCACATCGACAAGGACCCCGACGTCGGCGTGGGGGCACTGGTCTGGACGCAGAAACAGGCCGAACAGCGTGAAGGTTTCGCCCGCTGGCTCACCCGCAACCAGGCGCGCTTGTTCTTCCCGATGCTGCTGCTCGAAGGCATCGCCCTGAAGATCTACGGCTTCCAGTACCTGCGCCGGCAGCCGGCGCGTGAGCGCGCGCTGGAAGGCTCGCTGCTCGTGGCCCACCTTGTCGGATACTTCGCCTTCCTGCTCACCGTCATGTCGCCCGGCAAGGCGGTGGTGTTCGCGCTCGTGCACCACGCGCTCTTCGGCCTCCACCTGGGAATGGCGTTCGCGCCCAACCACAAGGGGATGGAAATGCCCGACCCCGACGGCGAGCGCTGGGGCCACCTGCGCCGGCAGGTCGTCACTTCACGCAACGTGCGCGGCGGGATACTCACCGACTGGTTCCTCGGCGGCCTGAACTACCAGATAGAGCACCACCTCTTCCCGAGCATGGCGCGCCCGAATCTGCGGCTCGTACAGCCGCTGGTGCGTGCGCACTGCAAGGCGGTGGGTGTGTCGTACGCGGAGACCGGACTGATCGACTCGTACCGGCAGGCGCTGACGCACATGCACGAGGTCGGCGCGCCTCTCAGGACCGACAGGACCGGCGACGGGGGCTGACCCGAACGCTGCCGTCCAGCGCCCGCGCGGCGGAACTGTGGCGCGGGCGCGCACGTTACCGGAGCATGAAGCGGCAACAGCCGCGAAGGAGGCGTCGAAGATGTCGAAGAGCGCGAAGGTCGCCACCGGTGGAGTGGTGGTGGGGATCGCCCTCATGTGGCTGGTCGGGTTCTGGCCCGGCCTGCTGATCATGATCGGTGTGCCCGTCGCGGCCTATCTGATGCTGGACACCTCGCAGCGCCGCAGGCTGCGCAGTGTCTCACGCAAGCAGATCGGCCGCTGAGCCTGCCTCAAACCGTGCCGGGATAGGGTCTTAAAGGATCAAGTACCGGCACGGACGAGGGGAGCTCCGCACCATGGGCGGCACAGTTACGGCGGTCAGCAGCAACGGCGAGTACGCGTTCACCAAGCCGAACCGCGACAGCATCACACTGCTGGCAGGGCTCGGCGTGGAAGGCGACGTGCACGCGGGGACGACGGTAAAGCACCGTTCCCGGGTCGCGCAGGACCCCACCCAGCCGAACCTGCGCCAGGTGCACCTCATACACGCGGAACTTTTCGGTGACCTGCTCCAGGAGGGTTTCACCGTCGAGCCGGGCCAGCTCGGCGAGAACATCACCACCAGCGGAATCGACCTTCTCGGGCTCCCCGAAGGCACCCTCCTGCACATCGGTGAGGAAGCGGTGGTCGAAGTAACCGGCCTGCGCAACCCGTGCCTGCAGATCGACGCCTTCCAGGACGGTCTCCTCAAGCAGGTCGTCGGCCGGGACGCGGCGGGCAGCATCGTGCGCAAGGCCGGGATCATGAGCGTCGTCAGGGCGGGCGGGGTGGTACGGCCCGGCGACCGGATCGAAGCCGTACTGCCGGCACAGCCGCACCGCCCCCTGGAGCGCGTCTGAGCCCCGGCTCAGCCCAGTGCGCAGGAGTTGACCACATCACCGCTCGCGGGCCTGGGGATCGTCCGGTCCGTGGGCGGGGCGCTGCCGTCCTCCACCCACGCCGCGAGCGCCGTGAACGCGGAGCGATAGCAAGGCAGGACCGGCCGCAGCCGCTGCGGATACGTGTCGTAGAGCGAGTCGACATGGGTGCCGCCCTCGACGGTGTAGTAGCGGTGCAGCCGGTCGCGACCCCGTCCTGCCACCATCCGCTCGTACACGTCGGAGTCGGTGGCGATCGGCAGCAGCGTGTCCAGATCACCGTGCAACGTGATCAGCGGTTTGCCGATCCGCCCCGTCAGCGCGACCCGCCCAACGGCCCGGTGTACGGCGTCGGGGCGCGCGGCGTAGTCGTACTCCGCGTCCGACGCACAGGGCGCAAGGATCTCCGGCAGCGTCGTACCGGCCGATGACCCTGGGCAGGCCGGGTCGTACGACGGATCGAACTCGGCGCGGTAGATCTTCTGGGTCAGCCCCCAGTACGCCTTCTCGTGGTACGGCCACAGGAACCGCGACCCCGGCGCGAAGCCCGCCTTCAGAAGATCCTCGTCCTCTGCCCGGCCCAGGCTCCGGGCGACGGCGACCGGCAGGGAGCCCAAAAGCCCCCCGCCGTCGGCGGTCCACAGAGCGCCCTCCCAGTCCACCCCGCCGTCGTAGAGCCCGGGATGGTTCTCGAGCTGCCAGCGGGTCAGATAGCCGCCGTTGGAGATGCCCGTCATGTACGTCCGGCGGGGCGCGTGCCCGTACCACCGCGCGACGGTCCTGCGAGCCGCACGCGTCAGCTCCGTGGTACGCCGGTTCCACTCCGCCACCGCGTCGCCGGGCCTTTTGCCGTCCGTGAAGAAGTCGGGGCCACTGTTCCCCTTGTCGGTCGCCGCGTACGCGTAGCCCTGAGCGAGCACCTGGTCGGAGATGAGGGCGTCGGTCGCGTACTGCTTGCGCGTGCCGGGCGCACCCGTGACGACAAGACCGCCGTTCCAGCGATCGGGCATCCGGATGACGAACTGGGCGTCGTGCCGCCACCCGTGGGTGGCGTTGAAGCGCGAATCATCGGGGAAGTAGCCGTCGATCTGCAGGCCCGGCACCCCGGAAGGGTTCTTGGTGCCCTTCGCGGACAGCCCCACCTGATCGGCGGTGTCGGTGTACGCCGTGCCGGCCAGCCCCGTGGTGGTCAAGTCCGGCAGACAGGCCACGCGTTGACGTTCCGCTCCCGGCACGGCCGGACGGTCCTTCCCCGCGCAGGAACCGGACGCGGGAGCAGGGGCTGCCGCGCCGGCGGAGCCGACGGTGGTCAGCACCATGAGAAGTGCGGCGACGAGCGGGACGCCTCTGGACGGGCGCATGGGAAACCTCCGGGTTCGCTGCGGGAAGAAGGGCGCAGCGCCACATCGTGCTGTGGCAGCGCCCGGTCCGGCCATGGGCCCGGCCCACACGGCGCGGGGCCCCCACATGGGTGCCGTCCACGAAACCGCCTGCCCGTAGATCAGTTCGCTGTGACGATGGCCGCATGAAGACCGGAAAGGGGGCCTCACGATCCTTCTCCCGGCTGGCTGAGTGCTCACTTCGACTCCCTGCCGTTCCCCTCCCGTAGGGGCGCTCTGGCCCGGTACGGCCGGGCACTGGCCCCGGACGCATACGCGGCACCGCACTCCACGCTCGACGCCGGGGACCCCGAGGAACGCCACACGGCCCTGTTCCTCGCCGTCGCGTGCCGCGCGACATCGACACCGTCTCCCGGGCCCTCGCAGACCCCCTCCTGCGCCGCCGTGCGCTCTCCGCCGCCATTCGCCTGCCGCTCCACGAACAGGCCCTGACCGCACTCGCACTGCACGACACCAGCGTCGTACGCCACGAGACGTATCGCGTGCTCAGGTCCGGACGTCGCACCGCACTCGCCGATTCGCTGATGCGGTCAGTGCGCGAGCGCCACGGCGGTCCAGAAGCGGCCCGGCTCGTTCCACCTCGATGCCCAGCGCCCGGACTGCTCGGCTGCGGCCCTCGACGTTTCACGCCTCCTGCGTGGCCACGGATCGGGAGCGGCCGGACAACTCGCCCTGGCCCTGGTGTGCGCAGCGGGGCGTACGACGGCCTGGCAGCATCGATCCGGGGATACGTGTACTGAGCGGCAGGGGCGGCCCTCAGGCAGGCCGTACGGCCATCTTGTCTAGGGCCTCCAGCAGACTGGGCAGCTCGGGACCCCGGCCGACCGGAAGAACCTCGCCCGGTTCCTCGTCCAACAGCACAAAAGCGATGTCGTCGGTCCTGGCCACAACGGACCAGCCGGGACCGTCGGCGCGCAGCGTGCGGGCGTCGCCTGACGCGAAGGTCGAGCGCACCCGTCCGGGCGGCGGTGGGGCGTCGACATAGCCGTGCAGCTCCTTGATCACACGCCGCACACCGGAATGCGGCTTGTCACCCGGAGCCACGAAAGTCTCCTCGTCGTCGATCTGCTCGCGCCAGGTCGCCCACTGGAGCGCGATCTCGTCGGCACCGAGCCGCCGCTGGGCGGGCCCCCATCCGTCGGTGTCGGGCGGCGCGAGAGGCGACGGCCCGCTCGCGCCGTCAGGTCCGTTCTCGGGAAGGGGGTCGTGCGGTTCCGGTATGCCGGGAGCGGCCACCGCGAGCGCGAGCGGCCAGCCCGGCAGACCGGCGACGACTGTGCGCTCGTCGGGCGACAGGTCGTACTCCATACCGCAGTCCCAGGACGCGATGGCGACCGCCACCAGCGACACGTCGTCGATCACGACGGTCCACCGTGCGCCCGTGCCGTCCTGGCCGAGCACCAGCCCGTACCCGTCGGCGTACGGTTCCAGACCGAGCGCCGCACAGGCCTCGGGATAGTCGTCACCGAGCACGCTCGGGAACTGCGCGGGCGTCAGCAGCACCGCGGTCAGCACGAACAGTGCGTCCTCGGCGTCCTCGGCAGTGTCCGGCCCGGTCACGGCGCCCTCCTCATCCCATCGGATCGGTTGTCGGCGCACCCTAACCAGTGAGTAACCCCGTCGTCGAGGTCCACGGGGCGAAAGAACGCGACGTCACGCTGCCGGGAGACCGAGGAGGCCACGGGCCACGCTGTGCGGTGACTCGCCGCGCTCCCGCGCCAGCGCGATGACCGCCCGGCAGGCCAGTTCATTGACACCGAAGGAGAGCGCCTCCGGCGAGACCCAGCCGGCCGCCTCCTCGATACGGGACTCGTCGTCCTCCGCGCACGCGGACACGTAGGCCGCGGCGGCCTCGAAGATGTTGTGCTGCCGCGTTTGTGGGTGTGCCCGCGGCACACCGCCCGGACGCGGCCCGAAGAGCTTCCGGAGTCTGTCCCATACGCTGTCCGACACGTGGGCCACCTTCCCCCTGAGTGGTTCGATCACGGATCCTTCATGTGTGCACTCCCAACGTAGAGTTGGACGCCGGGCGACAGAAGGGGGACGGTGCGTTGAAGCGTTACGACCGGCTGCGGGAGATCCAGCGGCTGGACCCGGAGAAGGACTTCCTGACGATCTACCGGCTCACCGCGACGTACGAGTTCCCCTGGGACTACACACGTGCACTGGAACTGGCCCTCTATCGCACGTACGCGGTGCCCAGCATCGGCCGCCTCCTTGCCGAAACGGCAGAGCTGACGGACCGCTCCCAGAAGCGCTACGACGACACCGCGCTGCTCCTGGACACCGTCGTGGAGCACGGCTTCGACACCGAGGACGGCCGCACCGCCATCCGCCGCATCAACCAGATGCACCGCAGCTACGAGATCAGCAACGAGGACATGCGCTACGTGCTGTGCACGTTCGTCGTCATGCCGAAGCGCTGGATCGACTCCTACGGCTGGCGACGGCTGTCCGACCACGAACTCCGGGCGTCTTCCGCGTACTACCTGCACCTCGGCACGCACATGGGTATCAAGGACATTCCGCAGTCCTTCGAGGAGTTCGAGCGCTGTCTCGACACGTACGAGGCCGAGCAGTTCGGCTGGGACGAGGGGGCGCGTAAGGTCTCGGACGCGACGCTCGCGCTCATGGCGTCCTGGTATCCGCGCCCCCTCGCACCGCTGGTGCGCGGCGCGAGCCTCGCGCTCCTCGACGACGCGCTCCTGCGAGCCTTCCGCTACGACACCCCGGCGCCCGTCGCGCGGGCGCTGGTCAGGGGAGCCCTGCGGCTGCGCGCCCGCGCCGTGCGCCTGCTGCCACCGCGCAGCAGGCCGCACTACGCACGGCAGAATCCCGAGATCAAGGGCTATCCCGGCGGCTACACGGTCGCGAACCTGGGGACGTTCCCGACTCCCGGCACGGGTGGGTGCCCGGTTCCGCACGCGGAGCGCCCGGCGGCGGCCGCCACCGAGTGACCTGATCGGGCGGCACGGTTCCCGGCTCAGTCCTGGCGGACGGCCAGCGCCAGGAACCGGTCGTTCTCGTCGGCGTACGACGTCATCCGCCACCCCGAACCAGCCAGCAGCGGCCGGAGGTTGGGCTCGGCCCGCAGATCGTCCGGGGTGATCTGCCGGCCCTGGCGGGCCGCGAGGGCAGCGCGGCCGACGGGATGGAACAGCGCCAGCAGACCGCCGGGCCGCACCACTCTGGCCAGTTCGCGCAGATTGTCCGCCGGTCGCGGGAGATGAGCGATCAGCCCGGCCGCGAACACGGCGTCGAGGGCGCCCGTCCGTACAGGCAGCCGGGCGACATCGGCTACCAGCAGCCGCGCCGCGCGATGGCGGCCCGCGTGCACCGCCGCCTCCAGCATCGCCGGCGTCACGTCGGCACCCAGCACCGAGCCCTTCGGGCCCACGGCGTCACGCAGGAACGGCAGTGCGCGCCCGGTGCCGCAGCCCGCGTCGAGCACGGCGTCACCCGCCCGCAGCCCGAGGGCCGCCACCGCGGCGGCGTAGGCCGGTCCGTCGTCCGGGAAACGGGCGTCCCAGTCCGCGGCCCGAGCCGTGAAGAACTCCTGAACGTGCGTGTGGTCATCGGCCATACGCACATCGTCCCCCAGATTCTTCGAAACTCCGGCGACTCCCAAGCATGTGCGGTGCGCATGTTCGAGCGCGGTCCGGTCGTTCGGAAGCGTATCTCTGTCATATTCCGGCAGCTTTCGAAATGCGCTCCCAGTGTGCGCCCCCTTCGGGACTAGCGTCCCTGGGCCATGGGACACCTGGACCACGCCACCTTCGGCTGGCTGACACCCGTGCTGTCGTACGCGATGGCCGCCATCGGCGCCGCCCTCGCCCTGCGCTGCACCGTACGAGCGCTGGGAGCGAGCGGACGTTCCCGCCGCAATTGGCTGATCACGGCCGCGTCCGCCCTCGGCACCGGCATCTGGACGATGCACTTCGTCGCGATGCTCGGTTTCGGCGTCACCGGAACCGAAATCCACTACAACGTGCCACTGACCGTCCTCAGCCTGATCGTCGCGATGCTCGTCGTCGGCGCCGGCGTGTTCGCCGTCGGCTACGGCCGCGACCGCGGCAGGGCGCTGCTCCTCGGCGGCCTCACCACGGGCCTTGGCGTGGCGAGCATGCACTACCTCGGCATGGCCGCACTGCGCCTCAACGGCACCGTCTCCTACGACCCGCTGCTCGTCGGCCTGTCCGTCGCCATCGCGGTCGTCGCCGCGACCGCCGCACTGTGGGCAGCGCTGAACATCAAATCGCCGGTTGCTGTCGCCGTCGCCTCTCTCGTCATGGGAGTGGCGGTCAGCAGCATGCACTACACGGGAATGGCCGCCGTCAGCGTGCGGGTCAGTCCATCGGGCAGCGAACTCCCCGGAGCCACGGCCATGCAGTTCATCTTCCCCCTTGCCGTGGGCCTGGGGTCGTACCTCTTCCTCACCGCCGCCTTCGTCGCCCTCTCACCCACGGCGCGTGAGCGCGCCGCCTACGCCTCCGCGGAGCGGCTGACGGAAACGGCCGTTCCCTAGAACAGCGCCGGCCGCCCGCCGTACCGCACCACTCAGGCAGCAGACCCGAATCCGGAACGAGGAGGCCATGCGCAAACCCCGCAGGACCCCGGGCGCAGAAACACCAACCCGGTCCGCGCCGCCGACGCGTGGACGGCGGGCGCACGCAGGTCCCCCCGCCCACGAGAACACCGACGCGCCTCTCCGGCGGGAACCACGCGCCGGCACCCGAGAGCGCCCCGCAGCCGCCCCACGGGAACGGTGGCGGCTGCGCCCGAGAACGGTACGGGCGAAGATCGTCTCGCTGCTGATGGTGCCCGTCGTCTCACTGCTCGCACTCTGGGCCTTCGCCACCGTCACCACGGCACAGGACGTGGCCCGACAGCAGCAGCTCCAACGCGTCGACGAAGAGGTACGCATACCCGTCACCACCACCGTCGCCGAACTCCAGGCCGAACGCCGCGCCGCCGTCCGCTACCTCGCGTCCCCCGACGACGACCGCGCGGACGCACTGGAACAGCAGGCCAAACGCACCGACAGCGCGGCCGACGCACTCCGGCTCGACGACGAGCACACCGTCGCCGACGGCGCGGACCTCCCGGACACAGTGGCGACCAGGCTCCGCACCTTCGTATCCGGCACGGACGGACTGACCACCCTGCGCACCGGCGTCCTGGACCGCACCGCCGACTGGGACAAGACGTACGAGCAGTACACCCGGACCATCCAGGACGCGTTCGCCGTCACAGGCGCGCTCACCGGCATCCAGGACGCCCGCCTCGGATCCGACGCACGCGTCCTGCTCGAATTCGCCCGGGCCGGCGAAATGCTGGCACGCGAGGACGCGTTGCTCTCCTCCGCGCAGCTCAGCCGCACCTTCGACGTACGGCGCCAACGGCTGTTCGCCGGAGCGGCACAGACTCGCAGGACCCTGACCGAATCCTCGGTTGTCGACCTGCCGGACTCCGAGCGCGATGCCTGGCGCGCACTCACCGGCAAGAGCGCGTACGACGACGTACTCGCCGCCGAGGACAAGGTGATCACCGCGCAGCCCGGCAAGAAGGCCGCCCAAGCCGTCACCGCGGCCAAGTGGGAGCCCGCGCACACCGCCGTACAGCGCTCCGTGCGCGCCATCGAGACGCAGGCCGACAGGAACGCCGCAGACCGCGCCGCCCCACTCGCCCGCGGCGTGCTCACGCCCGCGGGAGCCGCCGTGCTCCTGGGACTCGCGGCTGTGGCGGCCTCCCTCGTCATCTCCGTACGGATCGGCCGCGGACTCGTCGTCGAACTCATCAGCCTGCGCAACGGCGCCCTGGAGATCGCCCGGCGCAAGCTGCCCCACGCCATGGACAGGCTCCGCGCCGGGGAAGAGATCGACATCCACACGGAAGCTCCCCCGGGACCGCCCGCCGACGACGAGATCGGCCAGGTCGGCGAAGCCCTCGCCACCGTGCACCGCGCAGCTGTCAGCGCCGCCGTGGAACGCGCCGAACTGGCCAGCGGCGTGTCAGGGATCTTCGTCAACCTCGCCAGGCGCAGCCAGGTCCTCGTCCACCGCCAGCTCAACCTGCTCGACAGCATGGAACGCCGCGCGGACGACCCGGGCGAACTCGGTGACCTCTTCCGCCTCGACCACCTCACCACCCGGATGCGCAGGCACGCGGAAAGCCTGATCATCCTGTCCGGAGCGGCTCCCGGCCGCGCCTGGCGCATGCCCGTACCGCTGACCAATGTCGTACGCGCCGCCGTGTCCGAAATCGAGGACTACGCGCGCGTGGAGGTACGCCACCTGCCCGAAGCGGCCGTCGCGGGCAGCGCCGTCGCCGACCTCACGCACCTCCTTGCCGAACTTGTCGAGAACGCCGCCCAGTTCTCGCCGCCGCACACCAAGGTGCGCGTCACCGGTGAGCCCGTCGGCAACGGCTACGCCCTGGAGATCGAGGACCGCGGACTCGGCATGGGCAAGGAGTCCCTGTCCGAGGCGAACCGGAGGATCGAACAGTCCGAAGCGCTGGACCTCTTCGACAGCGACAGGCTCGGCCTCTTCGTGGTCAGCCGACTCGCCGCCCGGCACAACATCAAAGTCCACCTGCGCACCTCGCCGTACGGCGGGACAACAGCTGTCGTCCTCCTGCCCGTTCCGCTGCTCCAGAGCGCCGTCACCAAGGGAGAAGGCGCACAGCGGACAGCGGTCCGCGCGCAACGCCAGGACGGCCCGCCGAAGAGCGATGAAACCGCACCACCGTCCGGGCCCGCTCTCGTGCCCGGACCACGCCCTTCCCGTACGAACGCCACCGCCTTCGCCGCGCAGGCGCCGCGCCCGGCTCTCGCGGCCCAGCCGCCGCCGAAGGAACGGTCGCAGCAGCCCGCGGGGGTCACCGCTCTGCGACCGCACAACCGCACCGCGGAACCGGGCGGTCGCGGGAACGACGAAGGCGGGCTCCCGCGAAGGGTCCGGCAGGCCAGCCTCGTTCCGCAACTGCGCGAAGCACCCGCACCACCCGACCCGCCCACTCCGCCGCCGGGGGCCTCCTCCGGCGGAGCCGCACAAGGGCGTACCCCGGAACAGGCGAGGGACCGCATGACGGCCTACCGCAGCGGATGGACCCGCGGCAGAGAAGGAGACCACGAATGATCGAGCACGAGAGGGCCAGCACCGCCCACGGTTCGGGATCCGGCGAACTCGACTGGCTGCTCGACGACCTGGTGAGCAGGGTGGGCGACGTGCGGCACGCGGTCGTGCTGTCGAACGACGGCCTGGCCGTCGGCGCGTCGAGCGCGCTGAACCGCGAGGACGCCGAGCACCTGGCGGCCGTCGCATCCGGCTTCCACAGCCTGGCCAAGGGCGCGGGACGCCACTTCCGCGTCGGTGACGTACGCCAGACGCTGGTGGAGATGGACGACGGCTTCCTGTTCGTCGCCGCGGCCGGCGACGGTTCCTGCCTCGCCGTCCTGAGCTCCGCCACGGCGGACATCGGCCTGATCGCCTACGAAATGGCCCGGCTGGTCAAGCGGGTGGGCGAGCACCTGTACACGCCGCCACGCTTCTCCGCGCAGCCACCGGCCGCGGGCTGACCGTACGACCGCACAGAAGGCGGGCACCGCACATGACCGAGGGCAGGGACACCGACATCGACCCCACCCATCAGGGCAGCCACTGGTACGACGCCGAAGCAGGCCCCCTGGTACGCCCGTACGCGATGACCGGCGGCAGGACCGAACCGGGGCCCAGCGGGGCACGGTTCGACTTCATCGCGCTCGTCGACCTCGCCGAGAACGCGCCGGGCAGCGCCGAGGAGTCGCTGCTCGGCCCAGAACACCGCGCCCTGGTGGCGCTGTGCCGCCTGGAGACCCAGTCCGTCGCCGAACTGTCGGCCGGCGCCGACCTGCCGGTCGGCGTGGTCCGCGTACTCCTCGGGGACCTCCTCGAATCCGGCTACGTCAAGGTCAGCAGGCCGGTACCGCCCGCGCAGCTGCCCGACGAGCGGATCCTGAAAGAGGTGATCGAGGGCCTGAGAGCGCTCTAGCGCTGATTGCCCCGACCGTCCCGCTGCCCCGACTGCCGCCGACTACCCAGTCTCCTGAGAGAAGTGATCGATGGGCTACGAGCGCTCTGACGACGAGGCCGACCAGACGGCCGCCCTCGCGTTGAAAATTCTGGTTGCCGGCGGCTTCGGCGTCGGTAAGACCACCCTTGTCGGCGCCGTCAGCGAGATCCGCCCGCTGCGTACCGAGGAACAGCTCAGCGAGGCCGGTCAGACGGTCGACGACACCGGAGGCGTCGACCAGAAGACCACCACGACCGTCGCCATGGACTTCGGCCGCATCACCATCCGGTCCGGACTGTCGCTGTATCTGTTCGGTACGCCGGGACAGGACCGGTTCTGGTTCCTGTGGGACGAACTGTCCCAGGGCGCCCTGGGCGCCGTTGTCCTCGCGGACACCCGCCGCCTGGAGGACTGTTTCCCGGCCGTGGACTACTTCGAGCACCGCCACATCCCCTTCGTCGTGGCGGTCAACTGCTTCGCCGGGTCACGGACCTACGGCGCGCACGACGTATCGCGTGCTCTCGACCTCGACCGGGGGACACCGGTGGTGCTCTGTGACGCGAGGGACCGCGATTCGGGAAAGGAAGTTCTGGTACGTCTCGTCGAGTACGCGGGAAGGATGCATACCGCCCGGCTGCTCGACACCGTCGGCTGACCCCGGAACACGTGCTTGCCGCGACGACGTCAGTGGGGAAGGGTTGACCTCGATCAGGGCAACGGGGAACAAATTAACGGGGAGGGCCGCGACATGGCGCTGAACAAAGGACTTGACTGGCTTCTGGACGACCTGACCAACCGGGTCGAGCACGTGCGGCACGCACTCGTGCTGTCCAACGACGGCCTGGTGACCGGGGCGAGTACGCGGCTGGCACGGGAGGACGCAGAGCATCTGGCCGCAGTGTCGTCCGGACTGCACAGCCTCGCGAAGGGGTCGGGCCGGCACTTCCGGGCCGGGAAAGTCCGTCAGACGATGGTCGAGTTCGACGAGGGGGTCCTCTTCGTCATGGCGGCGGGCGACGGTAGCTGTCTGTGCGTGCTGAGCGCCGCCGAAGCCGACATCGGGCAGATCGCGTACGAGATGACTCTGCTCGTCAACCGCGTCGGTGAGCACCTCGGCGTTGCCGCTAGGCAGCCGGGAACTGCCACCGGAACCGAGTTCTGACCTGCGCGTACTCGCCCGGCCGGAAAGTTATCCACAGGCCGGGCGGGTGGCGGGCCATCCAGGCTACGGTCGTCACCGAGAGTATTCGCATCTCACGGGGAGACGATCATGGCCGTACAAGAAGCACACCGCGCCGCCGTCGTGACGCAGGCCGGCAAGCCGCTGTCCGCAGCACGGGCCACCCAGGAACTGGGGCTGAAGCGCAGCGAGTTCGACCTCGCCGTCCTGCTCGGCCATATCCGCACCACGGTTGACGCCGACGGCAGCCACCGCCGGGTTGCCCGCGAGGAGATCGACAGGCTCCGGGCGGCGGACCGGAATCAGGAAACCCTGCGTGAGCGGGTACGGACGGTAGGCACCACCGAGGGCGCGCAGTTGATGGGCGTCAGCGCCGTCCGGTTCGGCAAGCTCGCCCGCGCTGGGTACCTCACGCCGGTCAAGTTCTACTTGAACCGCTACCGGGCGGTCGTCTGGCTGTATCTCGCCGAAGAGCTGCAGGAGTTCGCCACTCGCGAGCCGGGTCTGCTCACCGGCAGGTCCCCGCAGAGGATGCGCGCCGTGCTCGACGCGGGGGAGGACCGACGGGCTCGCAACTGGCGGGGGCGACGACTCGGCCTGCTGACGCGGCAGACCGAGGACCCGTGGGAGCAGGCGGCGGTCACCAGTTCCGCGCTCGACCCCGTCCAGCTCGCGGAGGTCGTCGACGACCCCTACGAGCGCGCCTACCTCAACAAGCTCAGGCCAGGGCTTGTGGGGCGCCACGGTGAATCACCCGCCGCCCGCGAGGCCATGGACCGGCTGCTGCCGGCCGACGACCCGGACGAGATCCTCTGGCAGCGGGTGAGCCTCGCTCTGCTCCTCGACGAGGCGCGCGACCACCGTCCCGCTCCACGCCCGGAGACCAGTCGCCCTCTGCCTCTCCCTCTCCCGGAAACCTCCCGGGGGCTGCGCGCATGGCTGCGCCGCAGGAAGGTGCCCCGCGACCCGGCGCCGTCGTGACGGTCACGCGATTCGACGGTGGGGGCGTACGAAGGCCCGGTGAGCCGGCCCGGGTGGGCGAAGAACCTGGGCTGGCCACATTTGAGCAGAACTGATGCCCGGCGTGTGTGCTGTTTGCTAACGGCTGCGTCTCAGTGAGGTTGCGCTACTGCTCAGTGGCGTTCCTGTCGCGGGCCCCGGGGCGTTGGTGGGGCATGGAAGGTTCCCACGGTGAGATCGCTTCGGGGTTGTCGGCGTGTGTGTACTGGCTGGATGCGCCGGTGCATGGCGGTGACGACTGCGTGTTGTGTGCGCTGCTGCGGCAGGCAGACAGCCCGGGCCGGGGGAGTGGCGACTCGGTGGTGGGGCACGCCGGGCCGCAGCCGGACAGCTCCGCATCCGCGTTCGTCTGGCCGGTGGGGGAAGCGGCACTGGGGCGAGGACGGGCGGTGATGCTGTGCGCGGCGGTGATCACGGTCGTGTGGGCGATGGTGGCTGTGGCGGAGAACTGAGCCGGCAGGCCATGGCAGGCCAGGCGGTGCAGCGGCTGCGGTCCATCTTGCATCAGGCGGTGGATCTGCCCTATGGCCTCCTCCAGCTGGCTCCGGCGCAGCTCACGCCCGGTCGGCTCGGCCTTGCGCCACTTGTAGAACCACGACTCACTCACGCCCAGCGCGTGGCAGGAGACGGTGTGCGGGATGTTGTGCTCGGTCCTCTGGTCGCTGATCACCCCGGCCACGACGGCCGGGTCCGCCGCAGCTACTTCACCCACAGGACCATGCAGCGGTTGAGGACATCACGCTCCATGGACACGTCCTTATTATCCTTCTTCAGCTGCGTGTTCTCCCGCCGCAGCCGGGCCAGTTCCTCGGCCTCGCTCTCGCCCCGGCCACCGTTGCCGGCCTGCTTGGCCCGCGAGACTCAACTCGCCAGCGTGGTCTCGTTGATGGAGACTCAACTCGCCAGCGTGGTCTCGTTGATGCCCAGGTCCTGTGCGACCTCGGGGATCGGCTTCCCGGTCTCCGTCACGATCCGTACAGCCCCCTCACGGAACTCAGGCTTGAACGCCCGTCACTTCTCCGCCATGACTCTCAACTTCCCCTGCAGTCACGGACTCCACGCTACGAGGGGAACCTCAGGCTGCCCTTCCTGGTGCGAGCAACGCACTGCAATTCGTTTGCATCTCCGCTGGGATTGACCCACAGGCAACCGCGAACACGACGAGCTGTCGTGGCTCCATAACGCTACTCCGTTCGCTTCCACTCGTATCAGAAGTGCGCGGACAGGCACGCGGAGCAGCCTTGCCCCATCCCCGAGCTGAAGGCCCTGTCACTCTGTTCTGTCCTCAGTGCGGGTGCACAAGTGGCCCGTCGGACACGCCTCGCACCCCTTCTCGTCGACGGCACCGGACGCCAAGGCTGCGGCGAACAGCTTCCTGGCGTGCGCACTCCCGTTCACTGCCTCGTGCCGGCCGTAGGCCTCAACATGCTGAACGCGATCAAGACCGAGTAGCGGTACGGAAACGAGGATGGGCCGGGCTCCCGAACGGGGCCCGGCCCATCCGTTGTCTCAGGTGCCCGCGCAGTAGCTCATCAGCTTCGCGTGATTGGCCTTGTACTGGTCGTAGAGCGCCGCGTTGTCGATCTTCAGCAGCGTCTCGTCGTTCTGCCGCAGGGCCTGCCAGGAGTAATTGTGGCTGCCGGTCCAGACGATCTTCTTGCCGGCGACACCGTCGTACTTGCCGTTGACGATCAGGTACTTGGAGTGCTGCCCGATGTTGCCGGTGCGCCCGGCGGGCGGGTTCTCCCAGCACTGAACGCGCTGGGTGAGCTGTCCGTAGAGGATGTCCTCGACGGTCTTGCCCATGGAGTTGACCCCGGGGCCGCCGCCGTTCGGGTCGGCGTCGTGGGCCAGGATGACAGAGCAGCCCGCGTCGACCATCTGGACCATCTTGGTGGCGATGTGGTCGCGGTAGAAGAGGTTGGCCGCGATCCGCACCTCGGAGCCCGCCGCGCAGTCGACGTTGTCGAGGATCAGCTTGATCGTGTCGGTGGAGGGGTCGGTCTTGTAGGTGGTTCCGGACGTCTCTTTGCGCGGGAAGAAGTACGCCTTGTACGCCGGGTTGGTGGTGCTGATCGGCGTCTTGTAGTAGTGGCTCAGGCCCGGTCCGGCGGCGTGCGTGACATGGTCGGCGAAGTACTCCTGGTAGATGTCGTAGAGGCCCTTGTCGACGATCGTCACGGCGTTGTTGAAGAGGTTGGTGCGCTGGATGCCCGACATATTGGCCGAGGTCTGCACCACCACGTTGTCCGCCCCTCCCGTGTGGGAGAAGGTGAAGAACTTGTTGTGGTTGATCGCGGTGTCACTGGCGCCGAGCACCCGGGTGCCTATGCAGCCCCGGTCCTTGCCGCAGTCCAGGACCCAGGACGGCTTGGTGCGGTCGGTGCCGAGCCAGGCGACGAGGTTCTCGTACTCGCCGTGCTCGGTCACGGTCTCGGACGACTTGTGGTCAAGGATCACCTGCACGGAGACGCCGCGCCCGTTGGCCGCGACGAGCGCTTCCCGGACGGGGTTGTCGGTGAAGGTGTACATCGACACGCGGATCGAGCTGCCCGCGGGGGCGCCGTCGATCAGCGAAACGAGATAGTCGCGGATCCGGTCCTGATCAGCGACGGTGCCCGACGGGTCGTTGAAGATGGTGCCCGTTGTGACGGTGACCGCGGCGGCCGGGGTGGGAACGGCGACGACGGACATAAGGGCGACAACCAGGCCCAGTAGCCAGGTTCTGCGATGGCGGTGCACACCGACCTCCAGTACAAATATAAATAGCGCGCGCATGACAAATCGGGCGGCCGCGCTGGATATGCGAAGGCGGAGCCGCCGGGGGGGGGGACTGCTCCCCGGCGGCTCCGCCGAGCCGAGCCCGAACCGCGAAGATATATCAGCGCGTGAGCGGCTCATTCCACGTGCGGGCACGCAGCGGCATTCTCGACTCGCCCGTCTCCGGCGTCTTCACGGCCACGACCTGGTTGACGCCGATCCTGTTGCGCTCGAAGGAGATGGCGGACGCCGCCATGTGGAGCCGCCAGATACGGGCGCGGCCGGGCGAGGTGAGGCGCTTGGCCTCGGCCCAGTGGGCCTCCAGGTTCGCCACCCACCGGCGCAGGGTGAGGGCGTAGTGATCGCGGATGGCCTCGATGTCCCGGACCTCGAACCCGGCGTCTTCGAGAGTGGCGGTGGTACGGCCGACCGGCGCGAGCTCGCCGTCGGGGAAGACGTACGCGTCGATGAACTCGTCGACGCGGTAGGCGCCCTCCTCCTGGTTACCCCCTGAAAGATCAGGGCGCCGGTCAGCGCGGTCACCGCGGCCGCAGCCGTGCCCCATATCCGATGCCGCTTCACGCAGCCCCACCCCTCGCTTCACTGTCCTGCGGGCCGATGCCGTCGCCGGCTACACCGGCTTCACAGGTTCTGCCAGAACGTACATCGGATGCCGACAGCACTGTCATGCGAAACTAAATAGTGGGTTTTAGTTAAGGAAAGTGGGGCACATAAACTAGTTTGACGGCTAGTCAGTGATGCAGCTCACGTCACACCCCTGGGCGACGCTGCCGCCATTGGATGCTTGCGTGTTACTTTCGGCCCTTTTCCTCCTCGATACCTTCATATCGACACCACATATGTGGTGCGAACATGAAGACATCGAGGAACGATGACGGTTCACATACCCGCGCATCACGAGCGCGGGCGACCATGGTCGGGCAGGAGCCTGCGCTACATTGCGGGCAGTCTGGCTCTGGCTCTGGCAGTCACCCTGGTCGACGGCGCGAGTACGGCGATCGCTGCTTCACCGCAGGCTCCCAAGGCGCCGAAGAAGGTGGCGGCCACTCAAGCGGCGGACATCCCCTCCGCGCGTGTCGCTGCCCGCTTGTCCGGCAAGCGCGTCGAGGCACTGTCGGAACGCACGGAGACGTCCACGACTTGGGCCAACAAGGACGGTTCGCTCACCACTGAGCTCACTGCCGGTCCCATCCGGTTCGAGGACGATGCCACCGGTCAGTGGCGGGACGTGGACCTTGATCTGGTCAGCGGTTCTGACGGTTCGTCGAGCCCAAGGCGCACCCGCGCGGTCTGAAAATCGCGGGGAAGTCCGGCCGCCGGGCCTCCTCGCTGGAGTCGGCGCAAGCCTCCAAGGCCACGGATCTGGTGACGCTCGGCGAGGGCGACCAGCAGATCACCCTGCAGTGGAAGGGCGGGCTGCCCGCGCCGGAACTGGACGGTACGCGGGCCGAGTACACCAACGCCGTTCCCGGTGCGAACTTGGTCGTCGAGGCGACCCGCACCGGGTTCGAGCAGTACGTCGAGATCAAGAAGAAGCCGGCCACCGGCGCCTACACCTACACCCTGCCGTTGAAGGCCAAGGGCCTGAAGGCCAAGCAGCAGGCCGACGGCAGCGTGCTGTTCACCGACAGGAAGAACAAAAAGCAGGCGCTCATGCCTGCGCCGGTGATGTGGGACGCCACCGTCGACAAACGCTCCGGTGAGCACACTCGCCGTGTGCCGGTCGCGATGAAGGTCGTCACCAAGGGCTCCTCGGTCGACCTGGTGATCACTCCGAGTGCGAAGTTCCTCGCCGACCCGGCCACCAAGTACCCGGTGACAGTGGATCCCTCCACCTCATCACTGTCGAACGTGTTCGACACCTACGTGCAGCAGGGCGAGACCGTCGACTGGTCGGCCGACACCGAGCTGGACCTGGGCAACCCCGGCACGAAGAACGCCGACGGCACGCCCCGTACCGCGCAGTCCTTCATCTCGTGGAACACCTCACCGATCCAGGACGCCCTGGTGTCGGACGCCAAACTGTCACTGTGGAATTTCCACTCCGGCAACAACACGGACTGCAAGGCCTATCCGTGGGAGGTCTGGTCCTCAGGGGCGGCTTCCACTTCCAGCCGGTGGACGAACCGGCCCACGATGACGGCGAAGAAGGCCACCTCCACCGAGACGCGCGGTAACACCTCGTGCACCACCCAGCCCGACGGGTGGATCAACGCTAACGTCACTACGCTGGTGCAGGAGTGGGCTTCCGCGAAGGCCACGCGCGGTCACATGGGGCTTCGGGCCGCCGACGAGAGCGTGCTGGCGCAGTGGAAGCGGGTCAACTCCGCTAACGCCGCGTCCAACCCGCCCAAGCTGGTCGTGACCTACAACTACCGGCCCCGCACCGGCACGAAGCAGGAAGCCGGTCCGCCGTACTTCTCCTACGGCGGGGCCTACACTGTCAACACCGCCACCCCCACGCTGCGCGACACATTCGTCGACGCCAACGGTGACAAGGTCAACGGCACCTTCCAGATCGTCGACAGCACCGACACGCAGGTCGGTAACGTCCTCGTCTCCAAGTACGTGCCCTCCGGGCAGGTCGCTTCGGTGACCGTGCCGGCCGGGGTGCTGACCAACGGCAAGACGTACAAGTTCCGGACCTCGCCCTACGATGGCAGCCACTACAACGTCGGCTGGTCGGCATACAAAACCTTCACCGTCGACACGACGGCGCCGTCCGCCCCGACTGGGATCACGTCGACGGACTACCCGTCGACCGCCTGGGTCAAGGGCGCGGGCAAGGCCGGGGTGTTCGACGTGACGCCGCCGGCCGGGGACCACAACTGGCTCGAGTGGTCTCTGGATGGGGTGACCTGGACCAAGGTCGCCACGGGCGGCACATCTGGCACGAAGGCGATATCGGTCACCCCTCCCAAGGACGGCACCCACACGCTGCAGGTGCGGGCCATCGACAAGGCGGACAACAAGTCCGAGGCCCGCGAGTACACCTTCCACGCCGGACCCGGCGGCTTCGTCCAGCCCACCGAGGGCGAGCGGACCGCGCGCCGTCTGCCGTTGGCCGCCGAGGCCGACGGCAGCAAGTACGACAAGGTGTCGTTCTCCTGGCGGCGTTCGGAGGCCGATGCCTGGGTGAAGATCCCCACAGGGGATGTCAACTCCGGCGGCACCCCGGTGGCAGCCTGGCCGGTGCCGCTTACCGGCGGGAAGAACGCCCCGCTGGTCTGGAACACCACCGACACGGTCAATCCGGATGGAACGGTTCAGATCAAGGCCGACTTCACCGGCCCCGACTCAGCGGCCGGTTCCACCCAGCCGCTGACCGTGGTCGTCGACCGCAACGCGAGCGGCGCCGCGAGCGACGAGGTGGGCCCCGGCTCGGTGAACCTGCTGACGGGCGACTACACCCTGTCGGCCACCGACGCCTCGGCGCTGGGGCTGTCGGTCTCCCGCACGGCCTCCTCGCGCGACCCGAAGAAGGGCGGGGCCCAGGAGGGCCAGGCGGCGATCTTCGGTCAGGAATGGGTGTCGGGCACCGTCGCCGAGGCGACCGAGTCGGACTACTCCCACCTGCGCAAGGTCTCCGACACCGCGGTGGACATCGTGTTGTCCGAGGGCGAGGCGATCCACTTCACCGCCAACTCCGCCAAGAACGGCTGGATTCCGGAGCCCGGTTCCGAGGACCTGACCCTCACCGGCAGCGTGAGCGGCGAATTCACGCTCACCGACACCGATGGCATGGTTACCGAGTTCACCAAGCCCGACCCGGCCGTGGCCACCTGGCAGGTCTCCAGCACCCTGCTGGACGGCCTGGCCAACTCCACCACCACGGTGGTCTCCGAGACTGTGACCGTGGACGGCAAGAAGCTCTCTCGGCCCAAGCGGGTCATCGCGCCGACCTCCGCCACCAGCGCCGCCACCTGCACCGCGACGCCGACGACCAAGGGGTGCCGGGCGCTGGAGTTCGTGTATGCGGCCTCCATCACGGCCACCGACTCCGCCGTCGGCGACTTCACCGGCCAGGTGAAGGAGATCCGGATGTGGTCCACCGAGCCCGGTGCCACCGCGGCAACGGCCAAGGCAGTACAGAGCTACGCCTACGACACCGACGGCCGACTGCGCCAGACGTGGAACCCGCAGATCAGCCCGGCGCTGAAGACCGCCTACAGCTACGACACGGCGGGCCGTGTCACCGGGCAGACCCCGCCCGGTGAGCTGCCCTGGACGTTCACCTACGGCAAGGCCGGCAACGCGGCCACCGCCGGTGAGGGCATGCTGTTGAAGGCATCGCGTTCCGGCCTGGAGCAGGGCACGGCGGATGTCGAGGAAGGCACCGCCTCCACCTCGGTCGTCTATGACGTGCCGCTGACGGGCGCCAACGCCCCCTACGCGCTGAGCGCCGCCAATGTGAAGGACTGGGGCCAGACGGACGCGCCGACCGACGCGGCCGCGGTCTTCCCCGCTGACGCCGTGCCGACCTCCCACTCCGGCGAGGCGATGACGGCTTCCTCCTACACCCGCGCCAACGTCACCTACCTGGGCGCCTCCGGGCGCTCGGTCAACACTGCGACGCCCGGCGGGCACATCACCACCAGCGAGTACGACCGCTTCGGCAACACGGTGCGCGAGGTGTCGGCCGCCAATCGGGCCCTCGCCCTGGGCGTGACGGCGAAGGACAAGGCGGCCCAGGCCGACCTGGGCATCGCTCAGCTGCCCTCGGCCGAGCGCGCCGGCCTTCTGTCCACCACCTCGCTCTACAACGAGACCGGTACCCGGGAAACGGAGGAGCTCGGGCCGCTGCACCGGATCGACCTGACCACCGACCTGAAGTCCAGCACCACCACCCTGGTGGCGGCCGGCACCTCGGTCACCGCCCGGTCCTGGACGGTCAACGAGTACGACGCGGGCCGTCCCACCGACGGGACCGCGACGGTCAAGGACCAGCTGACCAAGGCCACCACCGGTGCCCAGGTGCGTGAGCACCCCGGCGTCCAGGGCGAGACCCGCGTAGTGCAGACCGCCTATGACTGGGCCAAGGGCCTGCCCACCCAGACGGTCAAGGACCCGGGCGGTCTGGCGATCACCGAGACCACCCAGTACGACGCCCAAGGCCGCATCATCAAGCAGCAGCTGCCCGGTGCCACCGGCACCGACGCGGGCACAAGGGTGACCACCTACTGGTCGGCGACCGGCACAGGCGCTTGCAACGGCCGACCGGAATGGGCCGATCTGCTGTGCACGACCGGACCGGCCGGTGCGATCACGGGCGGCGGCAGCAACCCGGCGAACCTGCCCACCACCACCACCGAGTACGACTGGTGGGGCAACACCGCCAAGGCCAGCGACACCGCCAACGGCACCACCCGCACCACGACCACCACCTACGACAGTGCCGGCCGCGTCACCAAGGTGGCACTCACCGGCGGTGTCGGCCAGGCCGTGCCCGAATCGACCACCACGTACGACCCGGCCAACGGCCAGGCGGTCAAGGTAACTTCGACGACCGGCGGCACGATCACCAAGGCGTACGACAAGCTCGGCCGCCAGATCTCCTACACCGACGCCAACGATGGCGTCACCACCACCCAGTACGACCTGCTCGATCGCCCGGTCAAGGTCAGCGACAACGTGCCCTCCTCGGTCACCCTCGGCTACGACCACGCAGCCGAACCCCGCGGTCTGGTCACCAAGAGCACCGACTCCGTGGCTGGCGCCTTCCAGGCCACCTACGACGCCGACGGCTCACTGACAAGCGAGAAGCTGCCCGGTGGCTACACCCTCACGCAGAATGAGGACACCACCGGCTCGGCCACCGAGCGCACCTACACCCGCGACAGCGACAACACCATCGTCGCGTCCGACACCATCACCGCATCCGCCCACGGGCAGGTCACCAGCCACGCCGGCTGGTCCGACCAGAACTACCGCTACGACTCCACCGGTCGGTTGACCAGCGTCGAAGACACCGCGGACACCATCTGTACACGCCGCACCTACGTCTTCGACAACCGCACCAACCGCAAGAGCCTGAACACCGCCCCCGGCGCCCCCGGCGCCGACTGCCCCACCAGCGGCGGCACCACCGCCACCCACACGTATGACAGCGCCGATCGTCTCGTCGACACCGGCTACACCTACGACGCCTTCGGCCGTACCACGACACTGCCCGGTCACGGAACCTTCGGCTACTACGCCAACGATCTCGCGTATCAGCAGACCGCAGACGGCCGACGCCAGACTTGGCAGCTCGACTCCGCGCTGCGCTTCCGCTCCTGGAAGACCGAAACCGGCAGCGGTTCTACCTGGAGTCAGACCGGATCCAAGCTCAACCACTACGACAGCGATGACGACAACCCTCGCTGGATCGTTGAGGACACCGCCACTGGCGATCTGTCCCGCAACGTCGAGTCCACCTCCGGCGACATCGCCGCGGTAACCGGTAAGTCCGGCGGGACGGTGCTGCAGCTGACGAACGTCCACGGAGACGTCACGCTCCAACTTCCGCTGGACGGCACAGCGCCCACCGTGCTGGACTCGGACGAGTACGGCAACCCGCGCGCAGGACAGGAAGCCACCCGCTACAGCTGGTTGGGCGCCAAGCAGCGATCAGGTGACACGCTCACCGGCCTCACCCTGATGGGCGTACGCCTGTATGACTCCACCACTGGCCGCTTCCTTTCCAGCGACCCGGTATTCGGTGGAAGTGCAAACGCGTACGAATATGCGATGGGCGACCCCATCAACAAGTGGGACCTCGACGGACGCGTCTGGGGCGTCCTCCTCCGGGGGGCGATTGTCGGCGGCAGGTGGTTGATGCGCAACGGCGGCAAGAAGAAGCTCAACCAGAAAAACAGGAAAGAACACCGCAAGGGTAAGAGTAAAAAGAACAGAGACAAGCACCAGAATGCCGGAAGGCATGGTGGCTGGAAAAAGCAATCCCAGTCAGGGTGGAAGTCGTGGAATGCCAACCGCTCTTACCGGATGGCTCGATTCGGATACCGCTAGGATTCTCGTAGCAGGCAAGGCCTGCTAGGAAGGCAATAAGTCAGTCAGGACCGTTATAGACTGACACAACTACACCAGCACAGTGGAAACGTCTGCCGCCCGACAGCGATGTCGGGCGGCAGACGTTATGTCCCCGTAAGGAATGTTTAACATGACAAGGAACCAGCTTCGAAAGGCTGCCGTAAGCGGCGACAGCAAGGCTGGACTGGAGCTCGCCGAAACGCTCGTGGATGAACATAAGGAAGAAGAAGCGGTTGAAGTCCTACGCTCCTGCGCTGCCGCTGGAGGCAAGGGAGTGGCTCTCGCACTCGCAGACATCCTCGGCGTAAGCGGCGACGAGGAATACGAGAAAGAGGCAGAGACCTGGTATCGAACCGCCGTCGACGAGGGCATTCCCGGCGCGGTGAACGACTACGGCAGCTTCCTGTCGTTGCTCGATAACCGGAGCGAGGACGCCGAACGACTGCTTCTGCAAGCTGCTCAGTCCGGTGACACGCTGGCGTACGGCAACCTGGGAAGGTTTTACCAGGAAGAGGGGCAGCACAATAAGGCGCTGCCGTGGCTCCGCAAGAGCCTTGCGGCGGGCCACACCGCCATCCTGCCCTTCCTGGCGCAAGTCGAGATCGAGTTGGGAGACGGCGAGGCTGCCTGGAAGCATGTGCAGGAAGCCATGGAACACGACGAAGAAGACGCCAGCCTCGCCTGCGCCCAGTATCTGGTGAAATTCGGCGACCGCCACCCGCAGCTGAGCGCCGAGGAGATGTTCCGGCACGCCATCGACGCAGACGGTGAAGCCCATTTCCACTTCGCCAACTGGCTCAGGACCGAGGGCCGTTTCGACGAGGCTGAAAGCCAGTACAAAATGGCGATCCAGTATGGCGAAGTCAACGCCCACCTAAACCTGGCAAACCTCCTGGAGGATCTGGGGCGGCCACTGGAGGCGCAGGCAGAACTGCGCGCCGGCATAGAGGCCGGAGACGCATGGGCTGCCGTGAATCTCGCACACACCCTGGCGGAGGCTGGAAGGCGGAATGACGTGCCAGCCGCCATCAGACAAGCCGAGCAACTCGGCTGTTCCCAGGAGGAAATCATGAACCTCTGGACGATGTACCACTCGCTCCTCTGAGGCAGGGAGCGACTCTGTCGGGGATCTTGGGATATCCAGGATCAGTGGCCTTGCCCGCGGCACCTGGCGCCACCCGCTGCGCTTCGTAAGGCTGCGCCTGGACGTCGCGGTGACCGATGTGCCGCCGTTCGGACATGGCACCCAGCCCGCCAGCGGCTGACAGCTCCCCGATGCGGAGGGTTCCCGCCAGGAAGCGGAGTCCATCGGGCACCACCCAACCCGAGTACCAGGTCAGTCCCACGCCGTGGCGATGAGTGCCAGGGTGATGGACAGCCAGGTGAGGAGACGCCGTGGGGTCGGGGCGGGCTTCTCGGCCGTAGCCCACCGGTCGGTCACCGCGCGCCAGCCTCGGCGGATCGCTGGATGCCCAGGAGGAAGATGCCCACACCCAGCACGACCGCCACGATCGCCGGCGTCACGAGCTGCCAGGGAATGCCGAGCCACACCGCGGGCAGCCCCACGCCGAAGGTGGCTGCCAGGTTGGTAAAGAACAGCACCTTGCCGGACCTGCTCCACGTGAAGGTGCCGAGGTTGCGTGGCGCGACGAGGCGTGCCGTACCGAAGATGAGGCCGAGCACCGCGAGCAGACCGAAGCCCGCGCCTCCGGCGGCAATCATCTGAGGCTCGTCGCGCGGCTCGTCGGAGGTCTTCTGCCGGACCCCGTCCTTGGTGAGCGCGACGATGTCGCCGCGCCAGACGGTGGCGACGGCCTTGTCGCCCACCTGGAGCGTCTCCAGGAGCGGTCCGGGATCGCCGAAGCCCAGCTCACCCTGGAACCGCTCGCTGTCCACGGTCGCCCGGTACTCGCTGTTCCTGCCCCCGCGGTCGACCACCGTGTCCACGATGTTGAGCTCGACCTCCCGCAGGCAGTCCTCCCACGAAACATCCGGCGTCGAGTCGGCCGCGCAGCGCTCGGCCGCACGGTACTCCTCGTACCGCGCGACGTTGCCGGGCAGCCAGTCAGCGAACGCGAGGACGCAGCCCGCCGCCAGGGCCACGGACACCACGATCATCAGCAGCCCCAGGACCCGCCTTGCCCCGGCCCGGAAGGCCGTCACTTCCCTCAGTCCGGTCATCTTGCCCGCCCAGCCCTCTGAGGCCGGGTATCCCGGCCTGTCGGCGTATCCTCCCCTGCCGGGAACCTGCCATGTCATGAGGGATACTGGCAGGTCAGCACGGTGCTTCCATGCCGGATTCAGGCAATCAACGGGCGCGTACTCAGCTGTCTTGGTCCCCAAGATGCCGAAGGTTGGCTTGACCATGACGGCGAGAACAACCCTCGGGCGATTCTTCCGGTTACCAGGCGTGGCTGACGACACAGACGTGGTATCAGTTTGAAACAGCCCTGGGGGTCGCAACCTCCAACCACGTTGAGAACCCCGCCCTCACGCTGGGCGGCAGTTGCCCGGCACCGGCGCGTGTGCAGCCCCCTTGACGCTGATCAGCAGGCGGGCGGATCGTGGCCGTTCGCGTCACGCTCCACCCCGAAAGGGGGGCCTTGCATGTCGTTCACCTGGCGCTACGTGGTGCGCCCCGACGGCTCCTTCCGCCGCGTCGGCAACCTCGACGGCAGCCTCGACAACGTCAGCGACGAAGAACTCGCCCGGCTGTCAGCTTTCCGCCAGTACGTGCGGCCCGGGTTGCCCGGTACGCCTTCGGGGAAGATCCGCGCCCGGTAGCATTGCGCGGATTCGCCGACGGGAGAGGGTGGTTGGGGCATGGACTTCTTTGCACGGGTCGAAGGCCGTGCCCACGCCTGGCCACCGGGACGCAAAGACCTGCACTGGCTGATCATCCCGTCACCGGAGATCGCCCGCGAGCAGCTGTACGAGCCCTACCGGACCCTGGCTGAGCAGCCCGGCTGTACCCGGTGCGCCCGGAGTGGATGCACATCACCGTGTTGCACGCGGGCCCTCAGGACAGCGCGAGCTCTGCGGAGGTCGACCAGCTCGTTGCCGAGGTGACCAAGCGCGCCGCCGGCATCGCGCCGTACGAGGTGACGCTGTCGCGGCCGGACATCGGCACAGTGGCGATCGAGTCCAAGGGGTATCCGGGGGCACCGTGCTTCCGGTCAGCCGTCCATTCGGTGGGTTGCCAGGCTTTGGAGTCATGAACCCGAGTGGCCGAGGGCACGATGATCGTCGGCGTCCATCTGTTCCACGATGGAACGCGACTGCCGGACGCTGCCCGTTGACGGAACGCACCAGGGAGGCTTTATGGACGACGCGGCCCGTGCTCCCCGCCTGCTCGACACCGACGAAGACGCCGACGAGGTGGTGGATCCGCTGCTCGGCGCGGGGGCCAGACGCCTGGAGGACGACAGCGGCTGGGAGCTGCGGTGGCGCACCGTGCCAGATGCTGACCGGTATGAGATCCGACAGGTCGAGGTCGATGGCACGGTGCAGGAGAAACAAGCCGGGGCGACCGTCGATGCCCTTCAGCGAGCGGCAGCCGGCGCCGACGACCAGGCCATGAGTCTGACCGTGACCGACGCCGCCGTTTTCGATGTCGCCGGTCCCCGCTCCGTGTTCCGCATCACGGCGTTGCGGGGAATCCAGCCGCTCGCCGACTACACCGTCGAGGCTGATGCTGCCGAAGACGAGCCCGAAGACATGACCGAATACGTCACGAAGCTGAAGAGCTGGAAAGCCATCGCCCAGCAGGCCACTTCCAAAGGCGAGAAGACGGAGGCCGGAAAGCCGACTATAAAACGAGAAACCGACGACAAGGGGAAGGTGGTACTGGTCAAGGCCCGAGAGTACAATCTCACAAAAGAGCCTGCCTATCTCGTCATCGCCAATCCCAACGCAGACCTCCTGTGGCCCGGGGCGTTTGTTCAAGGCCTGCCGGCTTCTGCGGGGGCGCTGTCCGAACTTTCGATCAGCCAACGCACCCCCATCAAGCTCACCTTGAGCGCCATGAGCCTGCCCACCATTAAGGTCGGTCCGATTGAATCACCTGACGCCAGTGAGGTACAGGAAGCCATCGCGTCCAAAATCCGTGGACAGAAGCCGGCCGCCGGGCAAATGTATTACAGCGCCGTTGATGCCTACTCGCTGGAATCCGCGCTCCTGGAAGCTAACGTGTCAGCGCGCTATCTGGGCTTCAGCGCCGAAGGAAACACCAAACTGGAAACTAAATCGGAGGAGCACACGATTCTGGTGTGCTTCCTGCACAGCGTCTACACCGCGTCTTGCGTCGGCAAAGACGAACCGAGTGACTGGTTCACCGACAAGTTGACGAAGCGGAAGATCAAGAGGCTTGAAGGCCTCCACAAGATTGGGGTCGAAAACCCGCCGCTGTATGTCTCCGAGGTAACCTACGGCAGGTCGCTGATCTTCGCCCTCACCACCACTGAAGACGTGAAGCTGGCCAAGGCCGCCGTCAAGGCCTCCTACGACGGCATCGTGGGCGAAGGAAAAGGCGAGCTGTCGGCGGAATACCAGAATGTCCTGCGCAGCGCCAGTTACAAGATCATCACGCGTGGAGGAGACTCGGCAGCCATCACTAGCATGATCAAGACGGGCAAAGTCAGCGACTACTTCGCAGCTCCCCCCACCATGGACCAGTATCTCCCGATGTCTTACACGCTCAAGAGCCTGGCTACCGGTGACATTGCACGCCTGGGCGAAACAGCGAAGTTCACAACGGTGACCCGAGAAGTGGTGCGCTCCGCCAGCGTCAGAATCGAGCCCATCCGATTCGCGAGCACGTGGCGCCAAAACCCCAAAGCGGACAGCGGACCCGTCGAATTGAAGTTCAAGGGATCCAAAATCAGGGGAACCGCCATCGCGAAAAGCGTCAGCGAGTATCCCGCCCACTCGGGCTGGAACTGGAGCCCACCCACGGACCCGGGGCCATACAAGATCTCCGTCACCGTCTTCTTGCCGAACACGGACGCAGCAGCCTGGGGGGATTTCGAAATCACGGTCCCCGAGGAGAATCTGCGTGGCGGCGTCTTCAACCACACCGGCGTCTTCAAAGTGGAAAATGGGACTGTCGACTACGAATTCGACTACAAAATCGTCGCATGATGCCAATCCCGGTCTCAGCCAGCCGGATCCGGCAGTACTCCGCGAACGGCTCGAACGGGTACTACACGAACCGCCGCCGCCAGGGTTGTTTCAAAGTCCTGGTGATCACGTGAGTCCGCAGGCCAGAGCAGTCCGGCCGGGCCCGTCACGCACGCAACGAAGCTCCGGTTGAACGGGGTGACCTTGCCAAGTCGCCCTGAACCAACGGAGCTTCGATGTGCCGTCAGTCTTCCACCGCCTGTCTCGTCAAGTCGCCTGCTCCGATACTCCCCGAGGGCCTCACCGCCCAGGGCACCGGGAGGCCGTTGCGCTACCGCCACGCACCGCTGACCGGCGGATTCGATGACCGGGCCGTCGCAGGCCGCGCCCTCCGTCGGTGGCACGCCGCGCGTCCTGCCCGCCCCCAGTACCTGTTTCTGACCCCCGGGACCGCCAGCTTCGGTAGCCTGGCCACAGGCAGGGAGTTGGCCAAGGCCGCCCGGACGACCTTGAGAACGATCCAAGATCTCCGGCCCGCCACCCAGCTTCGCCGGCCTCCGGCGGTCGGTCTTCCTGGAGACCGCACGCCGTGGCCGGGGTGGCCTCCTGTCACAGAAGGGGTTTGTTGCGAGCACGCTGACCGGGGACGGAGCCATTCAGCAATGGGGCGAAGGCAAGGGACAACGTCCCTGTCCGCGCGCGAGTTCTTCCCCAGCGCTTGGATCATGTCCCGTATCCGGTCGCAGGACTTGATTTCACGGTCGCGCCTGCAGCAAACACGTCCTGGAAGCACGTCACCTGGACGGGGCGGTGCGGCCAAGGTATCCCCCGGACGGACTGCGGCCCTGCGCCACAGCCTGGCGAAGAGCAGGTGACCCGGACGTCCCGCGCATGGCGCGCGACGTCTGGGCTGCCGTGCGAGGACAGAGCCTGCTACTCCTCCTCGGCGGCTTTCCTGCAGGACCTGATGGCGTCTGCCTCCGAGACGCTCGTCCGGCTGGTGAAGGTGTGCACGCACAGGGTGTGCGCACCCAGCTTCCCGGCCAGACACGCCTGTCCCACGGCCGTTTGCTCGTCGGACTGGCCCCCGGTCGGGCCGGGGTCATCGTCATCCGACATCGGGTAGTAGTCCTCGATGCAGGAGCGGTGGTCGGCCTGGGCAGGAAGGGCGGTGCCGAGCGAGAAACCGGCGACGGCCAGGGCCGCTACTGCCCCCGAGGCGAGGTACCGGGTAAAGCGTGTCATGAGGTCCTCCGGTGGTTCGGACTAACCGTTGCGGGAATGCCTTCCGAACCATGGATGACTTCTCTCCACCCTTGGGGAAAGCTGCCCCATACGGGTGCTTCGAGTGCTCTTGTGAGAGCAATGAAGGACCCATGAAACCGCGCACACCGCACGCCTGAAGACGAACAGGAAGCGGAGCAGCTGCGCCAGGCGGAACACGAACGGCAAAGCCGTCGCTTCATCCGACGCCGCTGGCCGCGCGGCCGAGGAGTGCGCGTGTGCTGCCCGGTCGCAAGAGGGTCCGTGCAGCACGTGTGGTGCTGCACGGACCTCTATCACTTTGGGGGAATCGTTTGTCAGGCGCGGTTCGGGTGGGCAGGCTTGCACCCCAGGTCCACAGCCACGGGCGAGCAGTTGGCGTACACCACCGCGTCCCGGCCGTCGTAGGCGACCATGGGGGGATTGCTCTGGTTCACGCTGATCGGCTCACGCCAGGACAGGTAGTACCCGCCGTGCCCGCCGTCTTCCGAGAATTCGCCCTGTACTTCGCCGGCCCTGCTCTGGAGGGTTCCGCTGAGGGTCGCGGGGGAGATGAAGCCGTTGGGATGGCGGACGCTGTAGGCGCCGTTCACCGTGCAGGGGATGTTGTCCCCGTATGCCTCGGGAGCGTAGAACAACGCCTGCGGGTTGTCCCAGCTCGGGCCGACGTGCCCGCACCCGCGTACCCGCACCACGGGGGTGACGGAGCGGTAATTGGAGTGGACGCGCAGGCAGGTCTGCACCCACGCCATGCCGTGCGGATTGCCCCCGGCGCTGCGGGTTTTCTCGAGGTCGTTGCACTCGGTGTAACCGCGGACGGGGGTTGCTGGCCTTCCCGGCGGCCGGACGTCCCTGTACTCGCCGGTCGGTGCGGCGAGTGTGTCCAGTACTTCGTCCTGGGTCCACTGGTCGTCAGGGATGGCGCCGTGGCTCAGGCAGCCGGTGGTGAGGTTCTTTGCTCCGTGCAGGGCCGTGGTGTCTGCCAGGCCCTGCCGGGGATCCTGGGGGTTCAGTACCAGGCGTCCGTTCCGGGAGACGCCGAAGACCGTCTCGTCGCACAAGCCGAGCTTGGGCAACCCCTTGTTGCGGGAGTTGGCGTAGATCACCGGCTCGTCCCCTACGTTCGAGCGGAACGTCGTGTACCGCGGCCAGCCCGGCCGGGCCTGTGAGCGCGGGGTCTCAGGGCCTTCGTTCAGTCGCGTCAGGAACTCGGAGTGGCGTGACATCTGCGTGCACTGCAAGTCACAGCGAGGGAAGATTCTCCGGCCAATGATCTCCTGGGCGACGTCGAGAATTCGCCTGGTGCCTGCCACTTCGCGCCCCTGGTCCGCCAGCAGCGTCCCGTGGTTGGGACCGGCCAGCGACACATAATTGCTGACCTTGTCGAGCGCCCCGTCCCCGAACTTGAGGTAGTGGCGGGCCACCAGGCTCCCCATGGAATGGGCGACGATGTCGACGGTGCCGTCGGGAGAATCCTCCACCAGCCGATGGCCCGTGATGAAACGGTCCAGTTCCTCGGCGATGGTCTCGATCGGCGCCGACTCGCTGGTATTGCTCATGCGCGAGTAGTCGAAGACGCGCAGCTCCCTTTCGGGGTCGTAGCCCGCCAACCGCGCCTCCTCCCTCATGGAGTCCCAGGTCGTGCCGCCAGAGTGCCAGCCGTGGACGAACACGATAGGACGGTGTGCCAAGGGTGCGGCTGCGGCGGCCGGGGCGGATGGCGACATCGCGACCGTTGATGCCAGAACGCCGGCCGTTACGGCAAGGGCACCCAGGCGGCCCGGCCGCCGTGCCAGCGGGCGGTTGGCACGCCTGCGCGTTGGAAGAAGGCGGGGGAAGATCGGCATGGCAGCCTTTCACAGCGGCGCCCGGACACGTCGGCGCGAAAGAGCGCAGCGCGCCCATGGCTTCTCAGGACACGGGCAGGTAAAGCGCGCTCAACCTACGCAAGGCGCTGCCCCGCCCAGTGCGTGCCATTGGGCAATAGCCGCCGCATCACCCCAATGGCTCACCGCTGTACCGTTCCTGCATGGCATGGTGACCCACCCGACGAGAGCATGCTGGAGGCCGAGTGCGACGGGAGACAGAACCAACGAGTCCGGAGTTGGAGAGCTGCGGAGGCCACTGACGAAGTCGACGGACACCGTGGGAGTATGGCTTGCGCATTCGGCTCATCCCGATGTCCCGCGCCAGGGCCGTATCGCTCTACGCCCAGCCCACGCCCAACTCCCGCAGTGCGGCCAGCTGCTCCGCCGTGAGCTTGTCGCGCCTCGATTTTGTGTTCGAGATCCATACGCCCAGCTTCACGATCACCGGCTTCGTCTCGCCGTCGACTGTGATCTCTTCGCTGTGGCCGCGCGGTACCGGCCGGTCCGCGCCTTCCCGCTCCATCCACTGCGTGAGGGCTGTCAGGCCCCGCTGGAACGTCTGCTGCGCCTTGTTCGGCTTCGTCGCGCGGGTGGCTGCCGGGGCGGGAGACGGCACCTCAGCGGGCTTCACGCCCAGCTTGGACAGCCGCTCCTGCTGCTCGGTCGACAGCTGCGCCCAGGTGCCCGGGTTCTTCTGCCGCTGAAGCCACTTGCCCAGGTCGTCGCCCTCGAACAGCACCCCGGGTTCGATGGCCGGCAGGACGCCGTCGGCGTCGACCAGGTCACGCGAGGCGCGGTAGTGCCGCTGCCAGTCCAGAGGTCACGGGCAGTTCCAGTCCTCATCGACCGCGGCCAGCTGCTTCGCGCGCTCCGCCGCCCGCACCGTGTCCTTCCCCAGGCCGCCCTTGCGGCGGAGGTTGGCCATGTGCTGCCCGATGGGCATCATCGCTTCGCCTTCGCCCCACACTGCGTCCTGACGCGGCGCGAGATGCCCGGTGACCCGCCGGTAGGACCGGAGCGCGGCGAGCTTGTTCTCCCACGCCTCTTCGCCCGGCTCGCAGACCATCCCGGCCTCCGGCGCGTCGAGCAGGGTCTTGCGCCGCTCCTCCAGCTCACCCGCCCGCAGGGCCTTCCTCTGCTGGTGCACCCACCGGCCAAGCGGAAACGCCTTGGTCGCCCCGACTTCGACCTCGACGTCGTAGGGCACGGCGTAGACGCCGGTGATCTCGTTTTCGGCCCGCCACCGGATGAGGGCCTGTTATCCCTCCAGCCACACCAGGGACTCCGGCCGGTAGACCCGGGTGCGCAGGAACGCGGCGATGGTCGCGGCGTCGCGCGGGCTGGAGAAGTGGAGCAGGGCGGCCTCGGCGGCGGCCTGTGCGTCGGCCTCCTGGTCCTCGCCGTCGCCTTCGCCGCTGGCCCCGACGATGTGCCCGTTCTCGTCACGCCGGACGTGGACCTTGCGCTTGCCGCTGATGAGGGCGCGGGAGGCGAGCTGCTCAACAAGTCGTTCATCTGGAGATGCGCGACGTCTACGCGGTGGGCGACGAGACGGACGACTTCGAGAACTTCCTGCGTACCGGCGTCCCGAACCTCGATCCGGCCCGCTCGTTCTGGCCGCAGTGGATGCCGCTCGTTCAGGGCGCGGTCGCCCGTGGCGTGGTGATGCGCCGCGCGAGGATCGTCTCCGAGCCGGTCACCGACTACATCCGCTACGAGCACGCCATCACCCCGCTCAACCTCCAGGCCGGAGAGGACGTGCGCTGGCTGCCCCGCCGTCACGCCTCCGACGTCGCGCTGCCCGGCAACGACTTCTGGCTCCTGGACGGCCGCGTCGTGCAGTTCCACCACTTGACCGGCGCCGGCGACTGGGCGACGGACGGGAAGGAACGCACTGACGACCCGGCCGCGGCCGCGCTGTGCGCCACGGCGTTCGAGACGGTGTGGGAGCGTGGCATCTCGCACGAGAAGTACACCGTCCAGGCCCCCTGAGCAGCCCGGTGACCGTCTCTCCATCCTCCAGCGCGCAGGCTGCCCGTGAAGCGCTCGCCGTGCGGTTGCAGCACCTGCGCAAGCACCGTCGGGTCAGCTCACCAATGGAGCGCGAACGATCCCGTCGTCCTGGCGGAACGTGTCGCCCGTGACCTCAAGCTGTTGTGGCCGCACCTCACGGGCCCGGGAAGGAGCTGACGATGGCCTCGTATGGGAAGGACCCGCGCTGCATCGCTATGGCGGAGGCCCTCGTCCCGCTGCTGCGCCGGGCCTGCCCGCAGGGCGCCGGCGAGTACGGCGGGTACACCCAGGTGAATCTGGACGATGAGGAGGCTGTGGGGCTGGGTGGGGTGGAGCTGATCCGGGCCGCGATGCGCAAGGCGGCCAAGCAGCTCGGCTGGAAGGTCACCACGATCGGGTGGACCGGCACCCGTAACGGCACCATGGTTGGCGTTCAGGACACCCGCGAGGTGCCCGAGGAGTACCGGGCCGTGGTCGATGAGGCGATGAACGACAAGCTGCACGCTGCGCTGCACAAGGTGTGGGGCGAGCCGGCCCCAGCGCCAGTGAAGCGGGGCTCGGTTGCGCTGATGACGCAGGAGTTCCGCGCGGCGGTCGCCCAGAGCGGCACCTGACCCGCACGACGAGGCCAGAGCAGGCCCAGCACCGAAGGCACGCTGATGCTGTCCTGCCTGCTACGACCTGCCTTCGGTCAGCTGGCTGGCGGTGTTCTCGATCCACCGCAGCGTCCACTCGACTCCGGCCTGCCATCCGGGCTCCGTACTGGCGTACCGGCCTTCTGCGTCGGCCCGAATGCGGGCGGTGAGGGTGCGGAGGTCTTTCAAGACGGCTGGCCAGCGATGATGTCGGTCCGGGATGAGATCGTTTCCGCATGTCAGACACAGACGAATCAGAAACCGACGTTGAGCACGCCGTGCTCGCCCGCTATCGACTGGCCGATGACGGCCTCGGCGAGCCAAGCCAGCGGGAGGTCGTCCGCCAGGCCCAGTCCCTGCTGACCGAGGCGATCGAGCAAGCCGACGTCGGCGAGTTCGACGGAAACGAATACGGAGGCGGCGAGGTGGCCCTCTACGCCTACGGACCAGACGCCGATGCACTCTTCGCCGTCATGGCACCCATTCTGAACGACCTGCCGTTCCGCCCGGCACACGTCGTCTTGCGCTACGGCTCCGTCGATGACCCATCGGCTGCCGAACATCGCGTCGACCTCTGACGAGACGACTCACCAGCCCCAGCCAGACGGGCACCTGGGGAAATACGTGAACTTATCCCTGGGGAATTACGGGCTCTGTCGGGGATCTTGTGATGTCACAGGGTCATCTTGTTCTTTATCTACCAGGATCTGCCCCGCGTCACGGGAAGGATGGTCCGCGAGCCGACATAGGCGCTATCGTCCGTCACGTGGGGGGACCTGGCGAGACACGGTCTCGGACCGACGTGGTGCTGCGCGGGCGTGGGACGCGCGCACGGTTGGATTCGGGAGAACTGGTACTGGACGGCGGAGGGGTGCGGCAGCGGATCCCGCTGGCGGCGATCGAGAAGGTCGAGGCCCGAGGGTCGCGTGGAGCGGCCCTGGTGGTGACGCTGACGTCCGACGGTACGCCGCCGCGGACGTATGCCGTCCGGAGCCGCAACGCTTCAGCGGTGGAGGCGTTCGCCGCGACGGTCGCGTGTTCCGTTCCGGTCAGGGACGCCGATGAGCCCCGGGCCGATGGCTCGCGCCGTGTCGTCGTGGAGTTCCTGCCGGCGCGACCGAAGCGCTTGGACGCGGTCCAGCGAAGGCTGCTCGTCGGGGCCGCCGTCTGGGCCCTGGTCCTGGCGGCGGTCATCGCCGACGGTGACCACACGGACGAGGACGTCTTGATGTGGCTGTTGGCACCACTGCTCGTGCTGCCGGGTGCCATGTGCGTGGTGGAGCTCTGGACGAGCGTCCGTGACGCCTTGGTGCTGCCGCGGCGCGGCGTCACGGTGGTGGGTGAGTTGGTGGACAGCACGGTCAACTCGGACGGGGACGTCGTCGGGTACGTCTACACGTTCACGGCGGTGGACGGAACCGTCCACCGGCACGAGGGCATGTTCGGTGGCGAGGAGTCCGTCGAGATCACCTATGACCCGTCCCACCCGGATCGGTCACGCGTGCACGGCCATGCGGGGGCTTCCGCGCTCAAGACCGTCTTTTGCGTCGTCCTGGGCTTGCCGACGTTCCTTACGGGAGCAGCGATGGCTTTCGTCCCACTGGCCGAACTGGTCTCGGGGGTCTGAGGCGTTCATTCCCGGGCCGTTCTGGCTTGTGACTGGGTGGTGTGGTGGCAGCGGTTGGTCGTCAGCGTGTTCCTGGGGATCGGGCTGCGTTGCGGGCCGCATGTAAGTCGGGGTTGTGGTGTATCGGTGCTGCACGGGTTGGTGATCTTGGCTGTCGCAGGCTGACCATGCTGCTGGCATCGGTCTGTTAGCAGGGTGGTGGGTGGCTGTCATGGGTTTGCTCATTCCTGTGTGCGTGGTTTCTGTCTTCGGGTGTGCTGGCGGGTATGGGTGAGGATGGTCGGCTGGCGCGGGGTGTGGTGGTGCGTCGGTTGTTGGCGGTGGATCAGGGTTCGGGGTCGGTGTCGTCGCTGCATGTGCGGGTGATGGCCGAGGCTGCGGGGGTGACGGCTCGTACGGTGTGGCGGTGGTTGTCCGAGGCGAGGGCGGGCCGGTTGGAGCCTGAGCCGCGGCAGGACAGGTTCGAGTTGAACGATGAACTGTGGGCGGTCCTGGCGGAGGTCGGCGGAAATGTCGCGGCGTTGCACCGTCGGATGACGGGCGACGGCTCATCGGGGAGTGTGCCGTCGCTGGGGACGCTGCACCGCGTGGTGCAGCGGGATCTGCGTGCGGGTCGGGTGCTGGAGGCGGCGCGTCCGGCCCACAACCGGGTCGAGGTCGGCCGCTATGACCGGGTTCTGGCCGAGCTGAAGCTGCAGCGGGCGGGCGAGGGCCTGCCGGTGATCGACACCGCCCCGACTGATCCGGGCGTGGCCGCCGCGGACGCGGACGAGGGTTTGCCGTCGCGGGGCGGGGTGCGGTTGTTCGTGCCGGGTGCGCGGGTGGTGTCCACGGGACCGGTTGCCGCGGTGGTGGAGGCGGTGGGGCATACGGCGGCGGCGCGGGGGATCGGGTGTGTGTTCGGGGATCCGGGGGTGGGCAAGACGGTGGCGGTGCAGCAGGCGCTGCATCTGCTTCCTTCGCGGGTGCCGGTGTGGCGGGCGGTGGTTGGGGTGAAGCCGGGCCTCCCGCAGATGCGTGCGTCGCTGCTGGAGGCGTTGGGGCTGCCGCCCAGGTCTCTGTCTCACCGTGCGGGGCCGGCGGACCGGGCTCTGGGGGAGGCGCTGCGAACGCCGGGGGTGCTGTTCCTGGATGACGCGCAGCGCCTGTCCCCTCCGTTGCTGGACTACCTGCGGCTGTTGTGGGACGAGCCGGGGACAGCCGCGGCGCTGGTGCTGTGCGGGGCGGGTGCGGAACGGGTGATCGCGCGGGCACCGGCGCTGCGGTCGCGGGTCCTGACTTGGCACCAGGTCCCCGGCCTGGACCAGGACCGGCTTACGCAGACGCTGGCCATGTTCCATGCCGTGTGGGAGGGCGTCGATCCGGCTGACGTGGGGTGGGCGGATGCCACGGTGGCGCGGGGGAACTACCGTACCTGGGCGAAGATCACCTCCCACGTCTACGCCCTGTCCAAGCGCGGCCAGGACGTACGCGCGGACCGTTCGTCCCGTTCATTGAGCGGGCCCACCCCCGGCCCGGTGACGACCACAGCGCTACCGCGATCGCCGTGTCCCTGCGCCACCCTGACGACGATGGCCGCCCGTTCGGCACCGGCTGGCTGCGCTGCGAGGCCAACCTCGTCGTCGGCATCTGGCAGCCGGCTTACCGGACGCTCACCCACGCCGCGTTCGGTCTGGAACTGCCCGAGTAACCGCTGCCTCCGGCTCACTACGCCGTCCACATCACCCGACCCGGTCGCCCGCTGCTCCGGATCGGCCCCTATACCCAGTGCCACCACGCCGACCATGACGTCGCCCGCCTGCGCCAGCAACTGGGCGAGCCCGGAGCCGTGGCAGCGGTGCCCTTCGACTTCGGCGCCGTCGACACGTACCACGACCCGCACCGCCAGGACGTCGATGACCTCATAGTGCAAGAGCCATCGACCGCCCCCACCCACCAGCCCTGATCCGAGACACACGACGGTCCGGGGCGGCCGCCGGCGACTGCCCGGCCGTCCCGGATACCACCCGCTCAACCCGGCACGACACGTCCAACCGGAGGAGAACAGCGATGGAAACCCGCCGCACAGACCTGTACCGGATGCGCTCCCGGCTGCTGTCGGCCGCCTACGGCAACACCGACTACCGCTACCAAACTCTGTGCCTCCTGGGTGGATCTGTTCCAGACCGACAACATCACCCACGTCCCGCCGCCTCCCACTCCAGCGACGTCCCGGGCCGGAGACCGCGCCTTACAGCGACTGGGAGGGCTGCGAAGCCTGCTCGGAGGTGCAGGATTTTTGCCGATACCACGCGGGATTCCAGGCTGGAGAGAAGTACACAGGAGTTGCTGACCACGTTGGCTACCGACTCGATCGCTCTGGATCACCTTCAGGTGCACCACACCGGCATCTAGCAGTAGCGCGCCGTTATGCCGCTGCCGACTCCCCTGCTGAATCCACCGTCTGACAGGCATGAGGCATGGGACCCTGCCTCAGCGCTTCCGGTGTCGGCCTGGGGGAGATCCAAGGGTTTCGCAAAGGCGTAAAGGAGGGAGTACCTGCCGTGGGGTGAGGTCTTCCAACTTCACAAAGGGGGGCATCACATGGGCGCCAATTGGGTGGGTTTGTTGATCGCAATGGTGGGCGTGGGGGGTACGTTGGGAGCCGCATTGCTGACACAGAACCGTGCGGACCGCACCAAGCACATGGAGCTCCAGGCCGCCACTGAACAACGGCGCGAGGAACGCGGTCATGCCGAGGAGCTGCTCCAGGCGGAGCAGGCCAGGCAATGGCAGCGCGAGAGCCTTGAACGGCGGCGCGCCTGCTACATCACACTGAACACTGCCTCACGCCAGTACGTGACTGAGATGACCAACTATCTCTACGCGCTTCAACGCAGCCAGGACGTCGACACATCCCTGAAGAACCTGGAGGCGGGCAGGCTGGCCTTTCGGGAAAGCTACGCGGAAGCCCAGATGGTCCTTCCGGACGCGGTGTTGCGCGCCGCCAGCATGGCCAAGAAGCGTTTGAACGCCGCGTACGGCAAGCTCAGGAAGTACGGAGGGGCACCCTCCACGTACGCGGAGGAGCTGGCGACCCTGGAGGGTGAACTCAACCAGGAGGTCTGGCCCTACCTGGGGGCACTGAAGCAGTCCATGCGTGCCGATCTGGGCGTCGACGACTAGGCGGCGAGTGAGAAAGCGAACCCGCTCGAAGGGCGGCACGGCACCGGTGCAGTGAGGATTGCGAGCGAAGCGCTGAGGGAAAGGTGTTGACCGCGGTCAACACGGTGAGGCCGGTGCTGGACAGCGCTCCCTGGTGCCTGCCACGGAGTTAGGAGCGTATGGCCAGCCTTCTGGAGAATGCCTACAGCGCCTGCTGAGCAACGTGGCGGATGCGCGATCCCTCATCTGCCCTGTTCAGATATCGGTCTGGACAGCGGCGCACATACGGTGAGTGGGCCTCCTGACAGGACTGGCAGCGTAAAAGAGCTGGGCCCGCGGCACTTCGCACGTACGCGGGCCCAGCAGGCCGCCACCGCCGGCTGGAGCTGCTGCCAGCTCGCACAGGTGTTGCAGGTGCGTCAGGAGTGACTACAGGAACTGACCGCGGTCAACGCCCGGAGATCGACCGAGAGGGCCAGCTGCCCGTCCGTGTTGACCGCGGTTAATACGGAGCCGCTCTTAGCTGCGCGTAGCAGGACCAGACCTTGCCTGGCCTGCACCTTCTGCTCTTGTGCTGCTGAGGCGCAGGGCTACCGGGACGATTGGCACCGCACTACGGCCAATGTGGCTGCGGAAGCGGCGTTCGAACCTTGCTGCTGAGCGAACACAGCCTGCTACACAGGGTCGTATGAAAAGGAGGTGCTCCCCCACACGGCGAGTCGGTCCGTCAAGGCCGTGGTGTGGGAGCCAACATCGTCGCGCAAGCGGGTTGAACGAATTGCTGCGGTGAGGGAATCCGTGAGATCAGCGTCGCCGACGTCACGGGCGAGGCTCCGCAGCGCGCGGAGCCGCGGGACGCTGCGGGTCTCATCTTTCAGGTAGGCGGCTGCGACCTGACGTGCGGCCCAGCATCGCACCATGGCCTCCCCGATGCACGGTTCTCCGTTATGAGTCCATATCCGCTGAAGGCGTGCCATCGCGATCCCGTATGTGTCTCCGTCAGGATCTTGGGCGTTCGAGAAGGGCTTCAGCAGGGCCGCCGGCCCGCTCAGCACGTGTCGGCCGTCGGGGCGAGTGGCATCCAGAGTGAGCGTGGAGATTCCGTCTGGTACGAGCGCGGCGATTCCAACGATCAGAACGGTCAGCTGAGTAGAGGAGGGTGCGGAGAGATGAACGGTCCACGAGTCCGGTTGCTCGTCCAGAGTCACCTCGGAGCATCCCATCACCGTGAATGCTGCACCGAGCAGGCTGCCCGTTGTGATCCCCATGGCACGGTAGCCATCGGCGCGGGTCACCGATACTCCGAGTTGGCTCAGTGCATGCATCAATCCGACCAGGCAGCCCATAGCGCTTTCACACCCGGTAAGGACCTCGTCGATCAGATCGGCCCACCCGAGGAACGTGGGCCCGCTCTTGATGTCTGCCGTAACTCCGTCTTCTTGGTACCGCGCCAGTCCGTGAGAGTGAGCGTTGCGCAGGTCTAGATTGAATCCGGTGAGCAGCGGATCCAAGTCTTCATGGCCGCGGGCGCTGCGAATCAGGCCGGTAGCGTCGTCCTGGCGCAGCTTTTCGTAGGGACGAGTCTTGCGTCCCGTGCCGGCGAACAGTGCGATGGCGACCAGTTGACCTGGGCCTTCCACCAGGCTCGACGCAATGGTGACTATGGACCGGGCTGCCTGGCGAGATATGCCGCTACCGATGGCGTGTGCTGCCTGGGCTGAAGCGTCGAAGGTGTCGAGCAATGCGGCTTCGAGGTCAGTCACGAAGTGTGGGCTTGATGCCATGGCGGACAGCAACTGAGGGTTCTTCGCGAAGAGCCGGTAGCTGTCAACGACCACCTGTCGAAAGCGACGTCTGTCTCCGTACGTGCAGGCTGCTGCATCCTGCAGAGCGAAGTGGAGGCCGACGCCGTGCCCGGGGCCAGGTGCCGCACCGGTCGCGTCGCTCAATTCGACCTCCGCTCGCGCGCTTAGGTTGACCAAGTCAGCGGCTCCGAGGCGGCTCATGGAGTCCTGTAGCAGCACCACCACTTGGTCTTCCAAGCGTTCTGAGTAGATGAGAGCAGTCAATAGGTCCATGGCCACGCTGTACTGCTTCAGGCAGATCTCAGCGGCGTCCAGATGCTGCTGAGCCGTCGCGGCGTGGCGCTGAGCCTCCAGGGGTACCGAGGCACTGAGTGCTTTCAGGTACGCGCGAGCCATCTCGACGAGGCGCTCCGCGAGCTCTCGGGCCGTGTCCACTATTGCGATGCACGGTCGACGGCGAGGTGCTGATGCCGTCAGCGCTGCGCCGGTGACCAGATCCTGCACAGCTGATCGCAGGAGGGCTTCGGCCCCTGGCTTCGCTTCGCTGACCGCGCGCACCGCTGAAAGGAAGGCGGAGAGCCACGTCTCGAACCGTGACAGAAGTTGCGCCATTTCCACGTGGCCGAAGGACCCGATGCCTGGCGTTGCTTCGGCGCTGTTCAGCAAGGTAGCCACTGCATCGGCCGCAGCGCGACGGTTTATGGCACGTTGATCGACCTCCCACGAGGCCGGGCGCTTCCCGCAGTCGGCGCAGATCTGGCCTCGAAGACGGTCCACACCGCATCCCAGACAAGCGATGAGCTCGAATGACAGCCGGAAGCGGTGGCGTGATTCGGTCATGAGCGGCTCCTCGATTTCGGCCGCAAGTCGGCGCGGTGACGTGGCGATCGCGCTCATCATCGCGCCCACCACTGACATTCAGCAGCGTGTTTGTCCCTGAGAGGCACCCTGTGTTCTCGTCCTGTTGACCGCGGTCAACAGGCAGTTTTCGTCACATCTCCGCTCATTGGAGATGCGGGTTGAACGGCGTTAGCTACAAAAGAGGTGGCCGGGGGGGGGTGCCCCTATCTCTTTGGTCAAGGGAAACGGGGCTGCGTTGGATGGGGGAGCCGGGCAGCATGGCGGTGTGGCTGATCTTCTGTGGGATGACGTGAGCTGTTTCTTCGACCCGGACCTGATGGGGTCGCTGCCGGACGTGCGTGTCCCGGATTGTTCGGTGGAGGACTGGCAGGCGGTCCTCGATCTTGTCGAGGCCAGGGGCTGGAAGTGCCAGTACTCCGAAGGCGAGACGGTGCTGCCGGTGCCGCGGGCGGAGACCGTGCTGTCCCGCCCGGCGGACGCTGAGTGCCCGGACCTGCGGGTCTGGCCGACTCCCGACGTGCTGGCGATCTTCCGTTTCAAAGACGACGAGGTCATCGACTTCGACGTCGACCTGCGGGAGTTGCAGGGCCAGGAACGACTCGATGTGTTCTGCGGCTTCCTCCGGGAGGTCGGGCGGCTCTTGGGCAAGCCGGTCCTGATGGATCCGGAGGGCGACTACGGCCATCCGGTGCTCGGCTTCGATGTCGAGGCCGATCGCGTCGTCCTTCTGGCTGAACCGCTGGTCATGTGACCGCGGCCGCAGGCCGGGACTCGTAGAAGGTGCCGTCACGGAGCATCGCGAAGAGGACATCGGCTCGTCGTGGGCGAGGCAGAGCAGGGCCTGGGTGTGGTGCTTCCCCTGGGCGATCTTCTTGTCGTAGTAGGCCCGTGATGCCGGGTCGCCCAGGGCGGCGAACGCGGAGAGGGAGAAGGCCCGTTTGAGCTGCTTGTTTCCCCTCGGGAGGGCTGTTCGCCGCGGATCGATGACCCTGAACTGCGGGTCGCCGGGGCGAGTCCGGCGTAGGCGGCGAGGTGGCCTGCGGTCGGGAAGGTGCTGCCGTCGCCGACCTCAATCAGGATCCTGGCTCCGGTCCTGACGCCGAATCAGGCGCCGCCACACCACCGAAGCCATCATCGGCGGCATCACGGGCACCCAGATCCTCGTCCTCGGCCGCTACGACCAAGACGGCCAGTTGCGCCCCGTCGGCCGCACCGTGCCGCTGCGGCCGGACGCCGCCCGCCAGCTCGCCGAACACCTCCACCCCGCCGGGTCGGACCACCCGTGGACCGGCGCCCGCTTCTCCTCCACCTGGGGCAGCCGCGAACCCCTGGACGTCACCCTTGTTGTCCCCGAACTCGTCGCGGAAATCGACGCCGACAACGCCATCGACCGTGGCGCCTGGCGACACCCCATGCGATTCGTCCGGCTGCGCCTGGACGCCACGGTGGCCGACGTGCCCCGATTCGGTGAGGGCATTACCCCCGCCGCCGGATGACGCGCCACTGCAACAGGCAAACTGCTGAAGCGATCGGAACCAGCCAGCAGTGCGTGATTGATGTGAGCATGGTCATCTTCCGTCTCCCGGAACCCTCGCATTGTCTGCGCACAACTTCCACGGGGTTCGGTCGGTGGCGTCGTTCCGGTTGCGGGCCGTTTCCCGCCATGCCAGGGCACCTCACCTGTCGCTCAGTTATTCCTGTGCCTAGAGTGATTGGACCGCTCAGCGTGGACTAGACCATTCTCGAGCGCGGGCGACGGGGCCGGCGTAGACCGCTGTCGAGCACCCAGCGCGGGCCTGGCTGGCACAGCCTTTGCGGTGATGCCAGGTTCGGACGGCAAACAGTCTGCCGCCGCCGACCGGCCCGCTGCGGCGCAGGAGCCGGCGGCTAAGGCGTACATCGGGGATCCCGAGGACCCGGCGACGTGGAAGTTGCCTGTCGAGGCCTATCTGCCCACCAAGGCTGAGGCGCGTCTCATGTCATCCTCCCGCGATGACGTGATCAAGCAATGCATGGCAGACGCCGGTTTCCCGGACTGGCAGCCGGCGCCTGACCTGCCAACGGTCGGCGGGACAACGCTGACCGACTGGCGCTACGGCATCCACGATCTCGCGCTGGCCAAGCAGAACGGATACCACCCGGACTCAGAGCAGCAGGCCGCAAACGAAGCCGCGCTCGCTTCGGACGAGTCCATGAACGCTGACCAGGACATCCTGCGTAGCTGCGCCTCGAAAACGGACGACACAGGCGCCAGCGTTCAGCATTCTCCACTGGTGAACCAGATCAATGGCAGCAGCTACCAGCAGTCGACGGAAAGCGCTGCGGTGAAGAAGGTGTTCGCGCTGTGGTCGGCGTGCATGAAGGCAAAGGGCTACACCTACCGTGAGCCCCTGGATGCCAGCGACAGCTTCAGTGCCGGCTCGGATGAGATCAGCGAGGCCGAGAAGCAGACAGCGGTAGCGGACGTGGGGTGCCGAGACCAGCACCACGTGGAGAAGACCTGGTTCGAAGCGGAAGCCGCGATCCAGCAGAAGGCCATCGCCGGACGCCTCGATCACCTGAAGCTGCAGAAGGATGCGATTAAGTCGGCCGTCGCCAAGGCCCGCTCGACGTCTGAGGAGGCTGTGCGATGAGGCTTCTCGGCAGAGCAACTGCCCTCACGGCCATGGCCGCCGCTCTGTTCGTCACGAACGCTGGCGCAGCCAGCGCGGCGAATCCCGGCAACGATGCGGACACTCTCCAGAGCATGGAAGCCTGCAAGGAGCCGGGCTACTCGAAGTTCAAGTTCACACTTTGGTACAACTCCGGGCAGAACGGCGCGTACCGGAACATGCATCACGCGATCTACAACTTCGATGCGCTCCGTCCCGGGGACGGAGCTGACCACCCGCTGAAGTACTGCAGCGGAGGTGTCAGCAGTCCGTGGCCGGGTTCGCTGCAGCGAGTGAAGAATAACGCCGCAGCGGGTGAGAACTTCCACTACAAGTACATGGCTCGCGTCTACTACAACAGTGGTTACAAGGGCTCCCAGGACGTGATGGGCCCGTACCAGCACATCGACCAGTTCCGGAACGTCTACAACAACAACGCGTCGTTCCAGTTCACCAGCTGACGATCGATTGGCCCTCGTCGCTGCCCAGTCCGTGCCCCCGTACGGACTGCGGCATGCGGCGCCCTCGCTCACCCAAACTGTCAATGGGGCAGGCAACGTGTCGCGATGTCATGTCGAAAGGACGCCTGGTCACGGGATGTGCGCAGTGCGGCAGTGCTCACAAGCCGCTTGATTTCCCAACCCTAGACCGAGTCGAGGCCGCACAGCGACGCTGACGTGTCACAGCCGACATTCCGGGGGTGTGCAGACGGCGGGGCATGCCCGTGGCCGCGCTGGTGAGCCTCGAGCCGTCCCGGAGGCGATTCCAACCGCAGGGCGTACCCCTGTCGACCGCCGGACCCCTGCTTTGTTCCTCCTCATACAGGGCTGCGGCGGTCTTATCACCCATGCCCGAAACCGCCACTTGAGGAGTGAGTTGAGAATATCCAGACGAGCCCGCGGGATCGCTGGCCTTGCGGCCACCGCGGTCCTGACCGGGCTCATACAGGCTGTTCCGGCCATGGCAGCCCCCACACCATCGTCGCCCGGACCCGAGAGCAGCGAACCGTCGGAGCTGGCTGCCCGCGTACAGGATCCAGGCAAGAGACTCGGCAAGGACTGGAAGGCTTCTGCTGATCGGGCGGTGACCACTGCGGCGGATGCTGGAGGGTTGAAGATCCTCGTCGCAGACAGCAAGGACGCCTACCAGTGGAGGACAGTCACCACCCTCGCAGAGCCCGGCATGCCGGCGGACGCGTGGATCGGGAACGCGTGCGTGATGGACCGGGAGCACGTGGCCGCCGTCTACGCGCCGCGCACGTTCGCCAACAAGCCAGACCTGATGCAGGGCGGCGCGTTCACCGCCGTCGTCGACGTGAAAACCGGCACGGTGACGAAGCTTCCGTTCACCGCGTCGATGGCCTACTTCGACCCGACCTGCAACCCTGAGACCGGTACTGCCGCGTTCACCGCGTTCCGCGACAACAAGACCCGCCTGGTCACCGTGACGACCAGCGGCAAGACCATCGCGGACGCCTCAGTGGACGGACAGGTGACATCTGCTGTGCCCGTCAATGGCGGCCTTGTCGCCGCACGGGGACGGCATCTGGTTCACCTCAGCCCCTCCGGCAAGGCCCGCACCCTGGCCAGGGCAGACAGTGTTCCGTTCCAGATCCGCCCCACACGTGACGGGGTGGCGTTCCTGGATCGCACGGGTGACACCGCCCGCGCGAAGCTGTGGACCGAGCGCGGGAAACCGTCGACGCTGGCGTCTGGCAAGCTCGGAGACCTCGCCCTCAAGCAAGGTACCGAGGGCCGGCTGTTCCTCACCGGGCAGGCCAAGAACGCCCGCCCGGCGGGTAGTACCATGACCCGCCTGAACGTTCCGGCGGAGGCCGAGGTGTCCAGTCTGGGCCGGCTGGCCGTCGACCCGGTCCTCATGCCGGGTGTGAGGGCCGGTCTCGACAACATCCAGAATGCCGGGAAGGGTTTCACCAAGGGCGAACCGTCGGCCGCCCGGCGCAGCGCCCAGGGCCCCGCGGACGATGCCGGGCCGCCGACCATCACGAGCACCTCGACCGCCACCGGTCAAAAGATCACCCAGGCGCTGGCGGACACGACCAGCGCCACGGGGAAGGAGTCCTTCTCACCCGCCCTCCCCACCACCACCGGCACGAGTCGCCCGGCACCCGGCAGGAGCGGGTGGGCCGCGGCGGCCGATGACCCACGGGCGTCCACTCCGGTCGACACCGACCGCTTGTGCTCCATCCCCCGCAACGACGTCAAGGCGCTCGCCCTGCAGCCGACCCCGAACCAGGTCGAGTGGGCGGTGAACATGGCGATCCGCGGCGAGCTGCGCGCCAAGTGGATCAAGCAGGGAGGATGGCGCACTCAGGCCGGGCTGGGCACCGTCGACCCGCAGGGCCTGTTCCCTGCCCCGACGCTGAAGGGCGGCGGGCGCATTCCCGCCCAGGTGCTGCTCGGTGTGCTCGCGCAGGAGTCGAACCTCTGGCAGGCCGAAGGAGGTGCCATCCCCGGCCAGATGGGCAACCCGCAAGCCGCGATCGCCGGATTCTACGGACACAAGGGTGAGACGTCCGAGGAGTACTGGAAGATCCGCTGGCTGAACTCGGACTGCGGTTACGGGGTGGGCCAGGTCACCGACGGCATGCGCCTGGCCGGGCACGAGAAGCCTGGCGAGACGTCCCTGCCTCCGGTCAAGCAGAAGGCCGTTGCCCTGGACTACGCGGTCAACATCGCCGCATCGATGTACATCCTCGCGGACAAGTGGAACCAGGTGCACACCGCCGGGCAGACCATCACCGTCAACAACGACGACCCGTCGAAGCCGGAGAACTGGTTCGCCGCGCTGTGGAACTACAACCTCGGCTTCAACCCGAACAAGGGTGACGGCAAGCCGTGGGGCCTCGGCTGGTACAACAACCCCGCGAACCCGTTCTACCCGCCGTCGCGGCACCCGTTCATGACCGACCCGCGCGACGCCGCGAAGCCCCAGAACTGGCCGTACCAGGAGAAGGTGATGGGCTGGTCCGCCTGGTCCATGGACACCGGCCTCTCCTACTCCACCGACGGACGGCAGGACTGGCCCGGCGAATCCGGGTACTCCTCCGTCGGGTTCCGGCCCGCCTGGTGGGTCAACGAGCTGCAGCGTGACCTGGTGAAGCCGCCACTGCACGCGTTCTGCAACGCCACCAACAACTGCAACGCGGCCAGCCCGCCGGACTGCCCCGACGCGGAGTGCTACAAGCAGTACTGGTGGCGCGGGTCGAACGTGACGTGGAAGCCAGATTGCGCCGCCGAGTGCGGCAACGAGAGCATCAAGTACGTCACGCTGCGCGAGGAGCCGGGCCGCGGGTACCGGTTGGAGTACGGCACCCCGAAGTGCAGCGCTGCCCCCGCCGGCGCGCTGATCGTGGAATCCGTGCCCGACAACACCGACACCTACAGCAACTGCGGGTCCAGCGGCACCGACGCCGGGCACTTCCAGTTCACCTTCTACCCCAACCCGGCAGCGACCGGGCCCGGCCTGGGCCCGTACCAGGCCAAGGGAGACCTGCACCAGATCGGCGGTGGGCAGGGCGGCCACTTCTGGTACGCCCACACCCGCGACACGGCGCACCTCGGTGGGGACTCCGGGCTGATGACCGTCAAGGGGACCTGGACCCTCGACAAGAACATCGAATGGGCCCGCGTGCTGGTGCATCTCCCGGACACCGGAGCCCATACCCGGCAGGCGGCGTACGTGATCGGCGGCGCCGACACCACCAGCAAGGCGCGCATCGTCGAGCAGCGTGCCAACCGGTGGGTCAGCCTCGGCGCCTTCCGCTTCACCGGAACACCGACGGTCACCCTCACCAACGCCACCGCCGACGGCACCGCCGACGAGGACGTCGCATGGGACGCGGTCGCCTTCCAGCCCCTTCCCGGCAAGCCGAACCACATGGTGGTCGGGATGGGCGACTCCTACGCCTCCGGTGAAGGAGCTTCCGACACAAAGGGCGATGACTACTACCCGGAGTCCGACTACTACAACAAGGTGTCGGGTGACAAGTGGAAGAACACCTGCCACCGCTCCCGGCATGCCTGGTCCCGCCGCGCTGCGCTGCCCGGCGAACAGCTCTCGGTCGGGGAACTGGCGGACTCATGGAGCGCCAGGATGGACTTCCAATTCGCCGCCTGCTCCGGCGCCCGTCACTACAACATCCTCAGCATCACGCCGGACTCCGGGGAGCTGCCGCAGATTCAGCAGGGCTATCTGGACCAGCACACCACCCTGGTCGCCCTGGCGATCGGCGGTAACGACATGGCGTTCGCTGACGTCATCAAGAAGTGCATCACGACCATTTCTGATGTGTGTCAGAACGGGTCGATCAAGGCCCGCAATCCCGACACCGGGCAGGCATACGACACCGACACCCCCGCGCTGAAGGACTGGCTGCCGGCATGGGCGCACAACGTCATCCGGCCCCGCCTGGTGAAGACACTCAGGGCACTTCACGACAAGGCGCCGAACGCGAAAATCGTGCTTATGGGCTACCCCAGGCTCCTGGAGAAGCGCGGCTCGTGCGTGCTCGGCATCGGTACCGAGGAGGCGCCGTGGCTGAACGAGATGGGTGACGTCGTCGCCACCGAGATGAAGGGAGCCGTCAGCGACGCCGGCTCGTATGCGGTGTTCGCCGACCCGCGGGCTGCGTTCGCCGGGCAGGCGATCTGCGGAGACCCGGAGACGATTCACGGCATCGTCCTCACCGGGCACTCCAGGGCTGACACCAAGCCGAACTCGATGAAGTCGTTCCACCCCAAGGTCTCCGGAACGGCGCACTACGCAAAGGCGTTCCAGGACGCCCTCGCGCGGTAACAGCCGGCTACGAGTTCTGGGGCGCCGTACGATGCGGCGCCCCAGAACACTTCGAGTTGAGTAGCTGTACGGATAGCAGTCCACCAGTCGACAGGTAGATGATCGTGCTCATGACGTATTTAGTGCGGGCTGCGAAGACGGCTTCCATGGCTGCCGCGGCCACGCTCGTCGCATGGTGGCTGATACGCGGTATGTACACGCTGATCGACCACGCCACCGAAGCCGACAGCGCACGCAACCCCCTCGCGGGAATCCCCTACTACCTGGCCGCCAACGCGGCAGGCATTATCTGTCAGCCCTTGGCCCTGTGGGCCGGCGCCAGACTGGCCGGAGTCCGCGGCAACCATCTGGCGATCGTCATCAGCACCTTCGTGTGGGCCACAATGACCACAGGACACCTCGTGGACTCCACCCCGGGCCCGTGGGAGGCCGTCCTGTGGGTGGCCGTCCAGTCCGCCGCCGCGACTGGGGCCTCGCTCCTGCAAGCCAGGCTCATGCCGGCCAGCACACAGCCCAAGGAGCGGTCCTCCTGACCCGGCGGCCAATGAAAATTCTCGTTCTGCGTGCTGCAACGTGGCCGCTCCTCGCCATGTTCAATGTCGTGGCCCGTGTGTGGACGCTTGTTGGCTCGACCAGCCGCTACAGAGCCCACCGACTCGCGGACAGTGACACCGCGCAGCAGGCTCGGCAGGCTGCTGAGACACGGCTGCGGGCCATCGCCCACGCCTACGCGGAGAGCACGCCTTTGGTGTTGCGTCTCCTGGTCGTGGAGGACCACTACACCCGCGGAATGGCCGACTGGGACCTGTTCAATCCGGTGAGGCCTGCCTACCGGGTGGCCTGCTGGATGCGTCTGACGGCCTACTACAGTTCCCCGCTGTCACCATCTGAGACCATCACCGGGATCCTCGCCGCCGGCGAGCATGCCTTGTCCAGCATCCCCTTCACCCACGACAACACCCATGAGGACAAAGGAGATGCACTGACGCATGCGGGGCACACCCTTGCCTGGGATCACCCAGGCTCACAGGTTCCCGAGCCCGCACAACCAGCTAACGCCTACCGGTTCGTGTGCGAGCCTCCAGCGGCGAGCGTGGGCGGTATCCGCCGCCGGCACGGCACGGTGTTCGCGCTGACCCTGCCGCCGGTCGACTACTACCGAGTCCCACGATGACAGAGTTTCGGCCGCGGTAGTAATAGACCCACCTGGCCCTCGCTCAGCTGCCGAAGAAGTACCGGCGCGGACGGCAGACGCCGATCCACGCCGACTCTGCGACTTCGTCGCCTGGCTCGCCCAGTGGGGGCGGTGGCTGTCCTACTCGGTCGGCATGGTGATCACCGACGCGATCCACAGCCGCGTGCTGAAGGTCCTGGACACTGGCCGTCGAGCCGGACGGCGAGATCCGGGACGGTGCCTGGGCCGCCGAACTCACCGGCGATGTCCCGGTCGGCCGACCGTGCGGCTGATCGTACGTAAAGAACGGCCTTACCAAGGAGCCCAGTCGAGGCTCACCGGCGCGGACGGCATGCGGCTGACCTACTTTGCCACCAACACCACCGGCCGACTGGTCCCGACCTTCAACTCTGTCACCGCCTGCGGGCCCAGGCCGAGGACCGCATCCGGGCCGCCCGGGCCACCGGGCTGCGGAACCTGCCCCTGCATCACACCACCCAGAACCGCATCTGGCTCGAGATCGTCCAGATCGCGTTGGACCTGCTGGCCTGGATGTCGATGCTCGCCCTGACCGGCAAGGCCATGCTCCGGGAACGCCGCCGCCTGTGGCTCCGCCTGTTCACCGCGGCCGGGCAGCTCGTCACCACCGGGCGCCGACGGATCCTCCGTCTCGCCCGGCACTGGCCCTGGACCAGCCACCTCACTGCCGCCCTCGACCGGCTCGCCCAACGGGCCGCCGACTCCGTCGGCGGCCCGTCATGAAATCTAGTGAATCAGCGGGGAACCCCCGAGCTGCCAAGTGACAGCCCCCTTGTTGTCGCCTTCTACGTTGTAGACAACAGTGGTGTCCGATGACCACCACTGGGAGGGGTCAAAGGCTACGGATGTGGCAGCACAGGTAAGTCCCGTGGCATTTGCCCATGCATCGTTGAGCTGCTTGGTGAAGTCGCATGTGGTGCTGGCCACCACGTTGTCCGCTCCATCCGACGTCTGCCTCTTCTCAGCCCGCGTCGTGACCGTGAACGACGTGAATCGCTTCGAGCGGTCCTGCACCTGGTCTTCGAGGATTGCCCACGTGAGTGTCGTGCTGGCCTGGATGTGACCGCTAGCGGAAAGAGAAACGCATACGTCAGCGGCAATTTTTGTGTCAGGCTTCTGGCCAGGGAGATCGATGTCGCGGACGTTGGTCGACGAATCTGCACACAATTTTGTCCCTGGAGCGGCGGCAGAGCTGGGTGCACTTAGACCCAGCATTGCAATGGAGATGATGACAATGGACGTGGCCTGCTTGCCGAGCGCACCTACAGTCGGCTTGCGCATATTCCCCCCTCAAGTCATAGGGCATCGCTCGGTGCAACGCCCAACCTGTCGTCCTGGATGACGCACGTGTGCTGTGTCCTGCGGGAAGACACTTTCAGCCACGAACGTTGCGATCAAAACCTCATCAGTAGACATCCTGGCTGAGTCTCACTGCTCGATCGCGCCTTGAGATCGTAAGTAAATAACGAACGATCCGGCATCACGGTGGATGGATAAGGGTCAATGCCTACGGTGCTCCAACACTGGCGCGAATTCGCGACCAAGCTCCGACCTGCAGCTAAACATTTGTACGGACGGCGACCGCAGGCAGGTGGAGTAAGCGGAATGGCGTATACCCGGTCGGCCGTGCCCTTTCGATACGACATCTAACTTAATCTTTAACCTCGGGCGTCGAACGACGTGTCGAACTTGGCGCGGCACCGAGTGCGCACCGACGGCAGAGTGCACAGCATCCGGTGCGCACCACCCGGTGGGGGAGTGCGCTGCATCGTGCACAACCGACCGCGCCGACCGGAGAGTCACCGTGCACAGCCATGGCCGGGACGAGGTCCTCGGCACCGTCTACAGCGACCCGACCTGATCGTGTTCCTCGAAGGCGCCGGCGTCGCCGACCCCCAGGCGCTCCTGGTCGACCCGCAGTGGGGTGGAATGGCGCGGCAGCCCGGCCCCACGGATTCAGCGCCGCTTGACCTCCCGGAGTTGCATAATCCCTGCGACAAAGGCGCACCTGGTCAGCCACGCTTGATCCGTGGCGGCATTTCTATACGAGCGGTTGGTCACGGATCACGAGTACGTACAGCGAGTCAGGCAGCAGCGTCCCAGCGCCCTGCTGCCTGTCATCGCTGCGGCTTCAGCGCGCTGGCACAGCGACACTTGGTGGAACAGCCCGTACCGCAAGTACACGCCGTGGGCTCTCGCCGATGTCGCTCGCACCCGCCTCGCCTAGAGGAACTGCTGACCGGGCCGTACGAACGCCGCCGCGCCATTCTGGAAGCTCTGTTCGCCGACCAGGGTCTGACAGCGCCATGGACGCTGTGCCCGATGACCACCGACCCGGCTGTCGCTCAGGAGTGGCTGTCCTCCTGGACCGAAGTTCCGGGGGTGGAGGGGCTGGTGATCAAGGGACTCGGTCAGCGCTACATGCCTTCGGCGAGAGGCTGGTTCAAAGTCCGCCGGCGCAACACCACCGAAGCGATCATCGGCGCTGTGACGGGCAGCCTGCACCGTCCCCAGCTTGTCCTCCTCGGACTCCGTGATGAACACGGAGTCCTGCGCCTGGTCGGCCGGACCGTGCCGCTGGGGCCGGAGGTGGCCCGCCAGCTCTCCGGCCATTTGCACCCCGCCGCCCCCGAACATCCGTGGACCGGCGTGCGTTTCTCCTCTGCGTGGGGCTCGCGCGAGTCCCTGGATGCCGTTCTCGTCCGGCCGGAGCTGGTAGCGGAAGTGGCCGCCGACACGGCTATCGACCGGGGCGCCTGGCGCCACCTGTTGCGCTTCGTCCGGCTCCGCCTAGACGTTACGGTCGACGACGTGCCCAGCTTCGGCGAGGGCACCACCCCCGCGGCCGGCTGAATCGTCCCGGTCAGCGCCCGGGGCCTGTCCCACGTGACGCAGTACGCGCCCACGCGCCTCGGGCGGTTTGGCCCTACTGGGTCGGGTTCACCCGACCCAGTAGGGTCCCCTCCATGACGTCCCAGCAGAGGTCCGAAGGGTGGAGCCGGGCCCTGGAGCGGGCTGGGCAGATCGCTGCTGTCCTCAGCCGAGCGCCCTGTGCACGGAGATGTACTGGGACTACGTCGGCATCCGCGGCGTCCTCGCTACGGTCCTTAAAGCGCTCGCCGACCAGAGCGGCCGCGCGGTCGACGACGTACCACTGGACGAACTGGAACAGCACTGCGCCCAGGGCCCCGCCCATGTCCGCGACCTCGCGGCGGCCGTCGTGGGGGAGCATCTGGCCCACAGCCTCGATACCGACCCATCAGCCGCCGTACCAGGCCCCGGTGCTTCTCCGGTGGCGACGTGGCTGTGGCTGACCCGGCTGTGGCCGCCCGTGCCGCCCGACGACATCGACGGACTCCCTGCGGACCGTCCCCGGCAGCGGTGGGACGGCATGTCTCGGGGCATCGCCCGCAACCATCCCGGCGCTGCGGTCGACCTTCTGACCGGCGGGGCCGCCGACGCCGCCGCAGCCGCCCAGAACCACGCGTAACACCCGAGGTTCCGCCTATCGGTGGCGTTCGTCGTACGCCGCCCTGGCCGCGCCCTGGACGAAGGCGGCCAGCAGCCCGAGGGCCAAGCCGCCGCCAGCCCATGCCATCGCCGACTCCGACACCACGGTGAAGATCACGACCCCGGTCACGGCGTACGTGATGACCACGACAGCAACCGGCGGCACCCGGTACCACCACGGGCCCTTCGGCCGACTGTCGCTCCCCCTCGACTGATCCATGACGGGCAGTATCCCAGCGCCGGACACGACGAGCACCGAGCCCTCAGCAAGCAGTAGGAGCGGCTGGGAGGTTGAGGTGGTCGTGCCCCGGATCGTCGACTTGGGGCGCAAGCCGGGCTCAGGCCGCAACCGGTGCAGATCACCCGCTCGGGTGCTGACCGCGGAGCGGGCCGGGTCGCCATGGTCGGGGTGACCATGGCGACCCCGACCATGACCCCGGCCGCGCCACAGGCGACCCCGACCACTGTCCTGTGCCAGCGAACCTTGACCGCGTGCCGTCGAAGTTTGATTGCATCCGAGTTGGCCCGGCGACCCCTTCTTCCGATGCTGTCTGCGCGCCTTCGCGGGCGGTCGGGGCCGGCACGCCGCTGGGAGCCTGTCGCCTCCCCAGAGTCGGGCCATTGCCAGGTTGTAGGGCCGATAGGGTCGGTTGGCATGAGTCAGGAAGCGATCATGATGGACGGCCCCGCGGCTGGTCGTGTTTTCGCCGCTAGGCTGCGGCCGCACGGGCTGCCGCCGGGCTTCTTCCTGGTGAGCCGCGTGTCAGGCTCGGAGCCTGTCGAGTTCACTGCGCTGCCGTCACCCGTGCCCAGTTGGGTCGAGGTCCGGGAATCCCACCTGATGTACGTACGGGCGCAGTGGATCAGCAGCGGGCGACCCGCGAAGGACGAATTGGGGCGCTGGTGCTACATGTGGCGCGATCGCCTGGCCGCCGAGTAGAGCGAACGGACGGCCCGGCCTATATTGACCGGTGGCGGGAGCGGCCACAGGGGGCGTCGGCAGACATGTGCGGCGTTGCCGGGCTGTCGGCCTTTCGGTTTGGGAAGCGGGGGACAAACCATGATCAAGTACATTTTGCGTGCCCTCGCCAGGGCTGCATCACAGCAGCCAGACACTGCGTCCAACGGCCCCGGCAATCCGATGATCTACAGCTGGCGTTGCGAGTGCGGCGCTTAAGTCTCGCGGCTCTGACATCAGGGCCGACACGGAGTGCAACGCCCAACGGCACCAGTGGCGTCATTCCGTGGGCCATCCGAAGCCGGAGGTCTACTCCGTCGAATAGGTGTGAGCGAGCATTTTGGCGTCAGTGAAGCTCCGCCATCTTGAAGTGGCTGGTCAGCGGGGTGGCGTGACTCCGTTTCGGGCTGCTCGTACTGGTCGCGGGCGGCGGTCTGTGTTGTAGA